>JALHTD010000291.1 GCA_022865555.1 Thermoanaerobaculaceae bacterium
GCTCCCCTCTCGGCAAAGAGGGTGCGGAGGCAACGCGAAAGACGCTTGGCTGGCCGATCGAGGAGCCTTTCCTGATCCCCGACGAGATCAGGAGCCACTTCCGCGCCCTTGCCGAGCCCGGGCGCCGACAGCACAGGAAGTGGCTGAAGCTGCTCACAACCTACCGGAAGGCACACCCCACTGAGGCCGGGGAGTGGGACCGCCGCCTTCGGGGGGATCTTCCGGACGGCTGGGACGCGGCCCTGCCCGAGTTCGCGGACGGCGCCTCCCTGGCCACCCGACAGGCCTCCGGCGCGACGCTCAACGCCATCGCGCCGCGGGTCCCCGAGCTGCTGGGCGGTTCGGGGGACCTCGCGCCGTCCACCGACACCCTCCTGGCGGGAGAGGCTTCGGTGGCGCCGGGGTCGTTTGGCGGGCGCAACCTGCACTTCGGCGTGCGCGAGCATGCGATGGGTGGCGTCGCCAACGGTCTTGCCCTGCACGGCGGCCTGCGGCCGTTCGCGGCGACTTTCCTGGTGTTCTCGGACTACATGCGACCCGCGCTCCGTCTGGCTGCTCTCATGAAGCTGCCGATCACCTACGTGTTCACGCACGACTCGATCGGCCTCGGGGAGGACGGCCCCACCCACCAGCCGATCGAGCACCTGGTCGCGTTGCGCCTGATCCCCAACATGGTGGTACTGCGCCCGGCCGACGCCCGGGAGACCGTGGAGGCGTGGCGCGTGGCGCTGGAGCGCCGCGGCGGTCCGACCGCGCTGGTCCTCTCACGCCAGAAGCTGCCGGTGCTCCCGGCACCGCCCACCAGCGCGGTGGTCCGCGGCGCATTCGTGCGGGTCGAAGCCGGCGGCGGCGCGCCGCAGGTCGTGCTGATCGCGACCGGGTCCGAGGTCACGCTGGCCCTGGCGTCCCGCGAGAAGCTGGAGGCCGCGGGCGTTCCGACCCGGGTCGTGTCCGCCCCGTCCCTCGAGCTGTTCGCCCGGCAACCCGAGGCCTACCAGCAGAGCGTGCTCGGACCGCGCGGCGCCCTCCGCGTCTCGATCGAGATGGGGCGCGCGCAAGGGTGGCATCGCTGGGTGGGCGACGGGGAGATCATCAGCCTGAACCGGTTCGGCGCGTCCGCTCCGGCTGCCGACGTCATGCGCGAGCTCGGCTACAGCGTCGAGTCGGTGGTCGCCAGGGTGCGGCAGGCGCTCACCAACCGCTAGCGTCCGCCGGGCGCTGCGCCAGCGTCCCCGCCGAGCGCGGCTTCGGCCAGGCGCCGGCAGGCCTCGCTGCGCGAGAGCTCGCGCTCGACCACCAGGCGCAGGCGCTCGCCCTGCGCCGCAGCCGCGTTTGGGTCGATCAGCAACTCCAGCACGCGTGCCGCGAGCCGCTCCGGCTCCCGCTCCACTACGGCCTCGGCGGCGATGGCGTCGAGCCCCCGCACAGCCTCGGGGGTCGCGACGAGCGCGCAGGACGCCTCGGCCGCCTCCGGAACCCTGGTGGACTGCCCGCTTCCATATCGCACCGGAAAGAGCGCGACCCTCACCCGGCGCAACAGCGCGCTCCGCTCGGCCATCGGCGAGATAACCGTGATGCCGTCTCGCCCGGATCGCCGGCGCACGAACGCCGGTGCGTCGGCGCCCGCGATCAGCAGCGATGCATCGGGTTTCGCCCGTCGGATACGGGGCCAGATGTCGTCCAGGAGAAAGGCAGCCGCATCCCGGTTGGCGAAGTATGCAAGCCGGCCCCAGAAGCCGACGTCGAAATCGCGCGGGCCCGTTGCCCGCCGTTCCAGGCGCACGCCGTGGAAGATCGCGCTGGACCGCTCGCCGAATGCGGCTCGCTCGGTTTCCGCAATCACCAGCACCAGGTCGTAGCGGGCGGCCGCGTTCCGCTCGAGCGTGCCGGTGCGCCGGCTCTCCAGGCGCCACAGGAAGCGTGCC
>JALHTD010000292.1 GCA_022865555.1 Thermoanaerobaculaceae bacterium
CCATGCGCTGCTGACCCGGCGCGGGGTGCCCGAGAGCACCGTGGCTCAGTTGCGGCTCCTCGGCTTCTCGTCGATCTGCAACCTGCTCGCGAGCATCAAGACGGCCCGCCACTACGAGCTCGGCACCGACGACGTGGTGCTCACATGCTTCACCGATTCCGTCGAGCTGTACCGCACGCGCCTGGCTGAGCTGACCGCCGAGCGGGGGCGCTACGACGACCGCCAGGCGGAGGTCGACTTCGAGAGGCGGCTCCTCGGCACGACCACGGACCACCTGCGGGAGCTCACGTTCCCCGAGCGCAAGGCGGTCCACAACCTGAAGTACTTCACCTGGGTGGAGCAGCAGGGCAAGACCGTCGAGGAGCTGGACGCATTGTGGGCCCCGGGGTTCTGGCGCGACCTGCAGGCGCGCCTTCCCGAGTGGGACGCGGCGATCGCCGCCTTCAACCGCGACACCGGCGTGCTCGACAAGATCCAACGCGGTTCTGCCGGATGACCGTCAAACGAGGCACGAAAGGAGCCTGAAACAATGAAGACCACCACGTTCAAGGGCCGCGACTTCCTCGCCGAGACGGACTGGAGCCGCGAGGACATCGAGACCATTCTCCACGTCGCCGAGGAGCTGAAGACCAAGCGCGCGATCGGCCAGGCGCACAACGACATCCTCCCGGGCAAGACGCTTTTCATGATCTTCTACAACCAGAGCCTGCGAACCCGAAACAGCTTCGAGGCCGGCATGACCCAGCTCGGCGGCCACGCGCACTACCTCGATCCAAGCAAGATCTACACGCCGGCCATGGAGGGGCAGGAGAAGGCCTACTCGACCGAGCGCGTCTCCGACGTGGCTCGCACGCTCTCGCGCATGGGCGACGCCATCGCCATCCGCTGCTACGGCGACCCGGTGAACTGGGAGTACGGCGGGGCGCACAGGCTGCTGCGCGAGTTCGCCCGCTGGGCCGACATCCCGGTGCTCAACATGGAGGACGACATCTACCACCCCTTCCAGGGGCTGGCGGACATCTTCACCGTGAAGGAGAAGTTCGGCGGCTTCAAAGGCGTCAAGTTCCTGATGAGCTGGGCGTACAGCCCCAGCACCGAGAAGCCGCGCGCGGTGCCCCAGAGCGCGATCCTGTACGCCACGATGATGGGCATGGACGTGACGCTGGCCCACCCCAGGGGGATGGAGCTGGCGCCGGACATCCTTCAGCAGTGCGAGAGCTACGCCAGGCAGGGCGGCGGCTCGTTCAGGATCTCCAACGACTTCGAGCAAGCGCTCAAGGGGCAGCACGTCGTGTACCCCAAGGCCTGGTGTGCGACGCCCATCTTCCAGCCACCGATCGGCAAGGCCGACGAAAAAAAGACCCAGGAGATCTTCGACGCCAACAAGGGCTGGATCTGCGATGAGAAGCACCTCGCCCTCGCCGACAAGGGCGCCGTGTACATGCACTGCCTGCCGTGCGACCGCGGCTTTGAGGTCAGCAACGAGGTCATCGACGGCCCGCGGTCGGTGGTGTTCGACCAGGCCGAGAACCGCCTGCACGTGCAGAAGGCGGTCATGAGCCTGGTGATGCGCTAGCCGCTAGAACGGGAGAGAGAGACCCCCATGGATCTGTCCGGCCGCGATCTCATCGTCACCCAGGAGTGGAGCCTCGACGAGCTTCGAGCCACCCTCGAGCTCGCCGCCGAGATGAAGCGCGAGCGCTTCCACCCGCGCTTCACCAGGATCCTGGAGAACAAGACCTTCTTCATGTTCTTCTACAACCCCTCGGTGCGCACCCGGCAGAGCTTCGAGTGCGCCGCGACGGAGCTCGGCGGGCACGCGCAGTTCCTGCAGCCCGAGGGGATGCGGTTGAAGACGGCGAAGACCCCCGGCGAGACGATCGAGGACGCCGCCAAGGTGATGTCGCGCTACGCCGTCGGCATCGGCATCCGGCTGCTCGAGGACAAGGTTCCGTACTACGGCGCCGGCAACGAGCTGCTGCGCGAGTACGCCAGGTGGGCCGATGTCCCGATCGTCAACATGGCCGACGACAAGTACCACCCCTGCCAGGGTCTGGCCGACATCATGGGCTGGGCCGAGTGGCTCGGCGAGGGCCCCGGCCGCCCCGCCTACGAGAGCCTGCGTGGGAAGAACTTCCTACTCACGTGGGCCTCGGGAGCTCTCGCGCGCTCCTGGTGCTCGGTGCAGGAGGCGCTGATCATCGCCTCGCGTTTCGGCATGAACGTCACGGTCGCCCGGCCGGAGGGGTACGACCTGGACCCGCAGGTGTACGCCTGGACCCAGGCCAACTGCGAGGCCAACGGCACCGCCTTCCGCACCGTCTCCGATCCGGAAAGTGGTTACGAAGGGGCGCACGTGATCTACAGCCGCAACTGGGTGACCTCGCAGGCATACCAGGACGGCGAGTTCAAGAAGGCAGCCGAGCAGCAGAAGTCGGCCTCCCACAGCGGCTGGACAACCAACGCGGCGCGCATGGCGCGCACGGACAACGGCATCTTCACCCACCCCATGCCCGTGGACCGCGGCCTGGAGGTCACCGACGAGGTCGCCTCCGGACCGCGCTCCGCCATCTACGACATCGCCGAGAACCGCCTGCACGTGCAGAAGGCGGTCATGGCGGTCACGATGGGCAAGATCTAGAGGCGAGCCACCATGGCAAAGAACTTTTCCAAGAAGAGGGTCGCGGTCGTCGCCGTCGGCGGCAACAGCCTGATCACCGATGCCAGGCACCAGACCGTGCCGGATCAGATCCGGGCGGCGCGGAAGACCTGCGTTCACATCGCCGTCATGATCCAGAAGGGCTGGGACGTGGTGGTCACGCACGGCAACGGGCCTCAGGTCGGCTTCATCCTGCGGCGCAGCGAGCTGTCGCGCCACGAGCTTCACGACGTGCCGCTCGACTCTTGCGGCGCGGACACCCAGGGCGCGATCGGCTACGACATCCAGCAGTCGCTGTACAACGAGTTTCGGCTGCGGGGCATCGCCAAGCAGGCGGTGACGGTGGTCACTCAGGTGCTGGTAGACAGGAACGACCCGTCGTTCAAAAAGCCCAGCAAACCCATCGGCAGCTTCATGGACGAGCAAACCGCCAGGGACCACCAGAAGAACGACGGCTGGGACGTGCTCGAGGACGCCGGCCGCGGCTGGCGCCGGGTTGTGGCCTCGCCGCTGCCCAAGGAGATCATCGAACGCGACGCGATCAAGAGCCTCATCAGCCAGGGCTTCACCGTCATCGCGGTGGGTGGCGGCGGAATCCCGGTGGTCGAGAACGACCAGCACGAGTTGGTCGGGGTGGCGGCGGTGATCGACAAGGACTACGCGTCGGCGCTGCTCGCCAACACGATCCAGGCCGACCTGTTCATCATCTCCACCACAGTCGAGAAGGTCGCCCTGAACTACAACAAGGCCGGCCAGCAGTGGCTGGACCACCTGACCCTGGAGCAGGCCAGGCAGTATGTGGCCGAGGGGCACTTCGCCAAGGGCAGCATGGGACCCAAGATCGAGGCGGTCATCTGGTACCTGGAGCACGGCGGCAGGCAGGCACTGATCACGAACCCAGAGAACATCGAGAAGGCTCTGGAAGGCACGACCGGCACGCGGATCACCCGGGACTGACGCCATGCACAGGATTATGCCTCTTTCGCGCCGCCTCGCCGCTCCCCCGCCGGCATCCATGTGCCCGACACCACGACGCGCCCACGGCGCGGGAGGCAGTTGATGGCGAGCTTCACGTTCGCCTGCAGCGAGTGCGGGGCGCGCTACGCGGAGGGCGCGGTGCGCTACGTCTGCCCGATCTGCAGCGTGCAAAGGAAACCCGGAGGTGTGATTCGCGGCGTGCTGCGCGTCGAGCTCGACGAGATCCCCCAGCGCTGGCCAGCCGCACGGGGGCACGACCCAGGTGCCCTGGTGGTGTTCCTGCCCGTCGCTTCGCCGATCTCCCTCCCGCCGTGCCGGGTGGGTGGCACTCCACTGCTGCCGGTCCCCGGCCTGCGGCGCGAGCTCGGCATGCCCCACCTCTGGGTCAAGGACGAGACGCGCAACCCCTCGGGCTCCACCAAGGACCGCGCGTCGCTCCTGGTGGTGGCGAAGGCGATCGAGTACGGGGTCGACACGGTCGCCACCGCCTCCACCGGCAACGCGGCGAGCGCGCTCGCGGCTGTAGCCGCGGCCGCTGGCGTCCGGGCGGTGGTCTTCGTGCCGGCGTCGGCCCCCCCCGCGAAGCTCGCGCAGGCCGCGACGTACGGGGCGCGCGTCGTGCCGGTGGCCGGCTCCTACGACGACGCGTTCGAGCTGTCGATCGCGGCCTGCGAGAGGTTCGGCTGGTACAACCGCAACACCGCGTTCAACCCGTTCACCATCGAGGGCAAGAAAACCGTGGCGCTCGAGATCGCGGCCGACCTCAAGCCGGAGGCGCCCGACGTCGTGCTGGTGCCGACCGGTGACGGAGTCATCGTCTCGGGGGTCGCCAAGGGTTTCGCCGACCTGGTGCACGGTGGCCTGCTGCACCGCAGGCCACGCCTCATAGTCGTGCAGCCCACCGGCTCGCCCGCCATCGCCCGCGCCCTGCGTTCGGGGGCGTCGGCGTTCTCGCCCGTCACCGACGCCGCCAGCGTCGCCGACAGCCTGGTCGTGAACGCGCCGCGCAACGCGATCATGGCGCTCAAAGAGGTGCGCGCCTCCGGCGGCTCTGGGGTCCTGGTGAGCGACGACGAGATCCTCGACGCAATGGGCTACCTCGCGCGCACCACCGGGGTGTTCGCAGAGCCCGCGGCCGCCGCCGCTCTCGCCGGCCTGCTCGTCGCCCGCGAGGAAGGGCTGGTGGCGCGCGACGAGCGCGCCGTCCTGCTCATCACCGGCACGGGGCTCAAGGACGTACCCGCCGCCATGAGACGCGCGTCGATCCCGAAGCCCGTGCCTCCGGACCTCGAGGCGGTCGAGCGTCTGCTCGGAGAGCCACGCTCCTGAGCCTTTCAAGCGGCGGTGGGGCCAGGTGCGCCTCTGGCGAGTCAGGGCTCACTGCTTCTCCAGCGA
>JALHTD010000293.1 GCA_022865555.1 Thermoanaerobaculaceae bacterium
GGGGTGTCGGTGACGCGGTTTCTTGCGGACACCGAGGGGTCCCCGGCCCCGAACGCGCTGCCGGGTCGCAGCCGGAGGAGTCTCGGCGCGCCGCGAGTCCCGCCTGCGGCGGGACGAGTCAGCGCCGAGCGGCCGCCGACTCGCCGGGCAAAACAAAAGCCTCACGCAGTGAAAAGGAAGAAAGCGACCGCTCATGGCCCGCGGGGCAAAACAAAGCCACGCAGTGAAAGCAAGACGGCGACCACTCAAAGCCCGACGGGCGAAGAAGAACCAGGCCACGCCAGTGGCAGAAGGTAAGCTCGCGTATCCGCACAAAACTCAAAATGAGGTTAGAATTCAGGTTTCGGAGGCGCCGTGAGCACCGTCATCTACGCCAACGTGACACCGTACGAGACCCGCGTGGCGGTGCGGGAGGACGGTGCACTCGTCGAGCTGATGGTCGAGCGCAACCGCGAGCGTTCCGTCGTGGGGAGTCTGTTCAAGGGGAGGATCTCGCGCGTCCTCCCGGGCATGCAGGCCGCCTTTGTGGACGTCGGTCTCGAGCGCGACGCCTTCCTGTACGTGGATGACGTGGCCGAGGCGCTCGAGGACGAGGAGGTCGAGCCCGGGGAGTTCGCCACCACGACGCCGATCCAGGATCTCTTGCGCGAAGGCCAGGAGATCCTCGTGCAGATCACCCGCGAGCTCGGGTCGAGCAAGGGACCTCGGGCCACGTCGCACGTCACGATCCCCGGAAGATACCTGGTGTTGATGCCGGGCAACTCCCACATCGGGGTCTCGCGCCGCATCACCGACCAGACCGAGCGGGAGCGGCTGCGGGCGTTGCTCTCCGAGATCCCGCACTCCGGCGGCGTGATCGTTCGCACCGCTGGCGAGGGGCGTGAGCGCGCCGATTTCCTGGCCGACCTGGCCGTGCTGGAATCCATGTGGCGGCACATCACCAAGCGTGCCGAGGAGGTCAGCGCCCCGTGCCTCGTGCACCGGGACCTCGGCCTGGTGCTGCGCGCCGCGCGCGACCTCGCCGGGCCGCAGCTCGCGGAGTTCTGGATCGACGACACCGAGGGATACCAGCGCGTCGTGGAGTTCCTCGACCGGGTGCAGCCCGAGCTCACCGGCAAGGTCAAGCTGTACCGGCGGCAGCTCGACATCTTCGAGGCTTTCGGCGTCGAGGCGGAGCTCGAGCAGGCGCTCCAGCCCAAGGTGTGGCTGCGCTCGGGCGGCTCCCTCGTGATCGACCAGACCGAGGCGCTGGTGGCCATCGACGTCAACACCGGTCGCTACGTTGGCGGAGCCGATCTCGAGGACACTGTCTTCCGCATCAACATCGAGGCCTCTCGCGAGGTGGCCCGACAGCTCCGGCTGCGCAACCTGGGCGGGATCGTGGTGGTGGACTTCATCGACATGGAGGACGAGGGGCACCGCGAGGCCCTGCTCGACGAGCTCAGGCGGGCGCTGGCCAGCGACCGTGCCCGCTCGCTCGCGGGGCCGGTGGGGCCCTTCGGGCTCGTGCAGCTCACCCGCAAGCGCACCGAGCGCTCCCTCGAGCGTGCCCTTACCCAGCCCTGCCCCACCTGCGAGGGCCTGGGGCGGGTCAAGTCGCCGGAGACCGTTTGTCTCGAGATCCGGCGCGCCCTTCTGCGGGAAGCCGCGCAGGGAGAGGTCAACGACTTTGGCCTCCGCGCCCACCCCGAGGTCATCCACCTCCTGTCCGGCGAGCTGCGCGGCATCCTGATCGAACTCCGGGAGCGCTACGGCATCAACGCCCGCACGCAGGAGGCGCCCGACTTCCATCCCGCCCGGTTCGAGATCTCGTGAGGCCGCCCATGCTTGCGCGGACAGGCTTTGGTTGCGACTTGACCCGGTGAGGGGTAGACTCTCGCGGCCAGCGCGGAGAGGTGCTGGAGTGGACGAACAGGGCTGCCTGCTAAGCAGTTGTCCGGGGTAAACCCGGACCGGGGGTTCGAATCCCCCCCTCTCCGCCAGCCCGACTTCAATGAAACCGAATCAATCTTGAGCTCTACGCTTTCTGTTTCTGCTCGATCTTGGCCCAGGTGTCGCGCAGGGTGACGGTGCGGTTGAAGACCAGCCTGCCGCCGGTCGAGTCGGGATCCACGCAGAAGTAGCCCAGGCGCTCGAACTGGAAACGGTCACCGGGCTTAGCCCCCGCGAGCGTCGTCTCGACGCGGCACCCGCTGACGGTCTCGAGCGAGCCCGGATTCAGGAACGCTCTCCAGTCCTTCCCTTCCCCGACCGCATCGGGGTCCGGCACCGTGAGGAGGTGGTCGTACAGGCGTGCCTCGGCCTCCAGGGCGTGATTGGCCGAGACCCAGTGCAGCGTGGCCTTGGGCCGCCGGCCATCCGGGGCAGACCCCCCGCGGGTCGACGGGTCGTAGGTACAGCGCAGCTCGACGACGTTGCCGGCGGGGTCCTTCACCACCTCCTTGCAGGTGATGAAGTACGCCGAGCGGAGGCGGACTTCGTTGCCCGGGTACAGGCGGTAGAACTTCGGGGGCGGCGACTCGCGGAAGTCGTCGCGCTCGACGTAGAGAACCTTCGAGAACGGCACCTTGCGGGTTCCTGCGCTGGGGTCCTCGGGGTTGTTGGCGACGTCGAACACCTCGACCTGGCCCTCCCGGTAGTTCTCCAGCACGACCTTGAGCGGGCGCAGCACGGCCATCATGCGCCGGGCGCGCCTGTTGAGGTCCTCGCGCAGGCAGTGCTCGAGCAGCGCGATGTCCA
>JALHTD010000026.1 GCA_022865555.1 Thermoanaerobaculaceae bacterium
AAACGGTCCACCAGCTCCTGCCGGAGGGTGCCGAGCTCCTGCTCGTCGCGCGCGGCGGCGATTCGGCGGTAGACCGCGAGACGCAGCGTTTCCTCGCTGACGTAGCCCTCGGGCAGGCGAAGGTCGAGGCCGAGGCGCAGCTCCACCGTCGCGGAGGGCGGTGGAGCCGCCTCCCCACGCAGCTCGCGCACCGCCTCCTCGAGCAGGCGACAGAACGTCTCGTACCCCACCGCCCGCAGGTGGCCGTGCTGCTCGGCCCCGAGCAGGTTGCCGGCGCCGCGGATCTCGAGGTCGCGGGCGGCGATCCGGAAGCCGGCGCCAAGGTCGGCGAACTCCAGGATCGCCGCCAGCCTCGCTCGCGCCTCCTGGGAGAGCGAGCGCTCCGGCGGAACCAGGAGATAGGCGAACGCCAGCCGGTCCGAGCGCCCCACCCGCCCGCGCAACTGGTACAGCTGGGCCAGGCCAAAACGGTCGGCGCGGTTCACGATGAGGGTGTTGGCGTTGGGGATGTCGAGGCCGTTCTCGATGATCGCCGTGGCCACCAGCACGTCGGCACGCCCCTCGAGGAAGGTGTCCATCGCGCGCTCGAGCGCTCGCTCGTCCATCTGCCCATGGGCCACAACCACGCGAGCCTCCGGCACCATCTCGCTCACGAGCGCGGCGATGGCAGTGATGGACGCCACTCGGTTGTGCACGAAGAACACCTGCCCGCCGCGGGCGAGCTCGGTGAGGATCGCCTCCCGCAGCACCTCCTTGCGGAACGGCAGCACGTGGGTCTGGATGGCCAGGCGGTCGCGCGGCGGGGTCTCGATGATCGAGACGTCGCGAAGGCCCAGGAGGCCGAGGTTCAGCGTGCGGGGAATCGGCGTGGCCGACATCGCGAGCACGTCCACGCTGGCCTTGAGCGCCTTGAGCCTCTCCTTCTGCGTCACCCCGAAGCGCTGCTCCTCGTCCACGATCAGCAGGCCCAGGTCGCGCAGGGCCACATCCTTGGCGAGCAGGCGGTGGGTGCCGATCACCACGTCCACCGTGCCCTCGGCGAGTCCGTTGACGACCTTCCTCTGCTCGGCCGCCGGGACGAAACGCGAAAGCCAGCGGATCTCGACCGGGAACCCCGCGAACCGCCGGGTGAAGGTGCGGAAGTGCTGCTCGGCCAAAATCGTCGTGGGCGCCAGAAGCGCCACCTGCTTGCCGTCCATGACCGCCTTGAAGGCGGCCCGCATCGCGACCTCGGTCTTGCCGTAGCCGACGTCGCCTACCAGCAGGCGGTCCCTCGCCCGGGGGGACTCCATGTCTCGCTTGCTCTCGGTGATCGCCTGCGCCTGGTCCGGCGTCGGCTCGTACTCGAACGCGTCCTCGAACTCCCGCTGCCACGGCGAGTCCTTGGAGAACGAGAACCCGGCCGCGAGCTCCCGCTGCGCCTGCACCTTGAGGAGCTCCTCGGCGAGGTCCTTGAGGGCGTGCTTGACCCTGGCCTTGGTACGCGACCACGTGCCACCGCCCAGACGGTCCAGGCGTGGCGGGGCGCCCTCGGAGGACGCGTACTTCTCCAGCACGTCGGCGCGCTCGAGCGGCACCAGCAGCTTCCCGCCCCCGGCGTACTCCAGCTCCACGCACTCGTGCTCCTCGCCGTCGAGATCGAACGTCCGGAAGCCGGCAAAGCGGCCGATGCCGTGGTCGGCGTGGACAACGAAGTCGCCGGCCTGAAGGTCGCGCATCTCCGCGAGCACGCGGGCGAGGGCGCGGCGCTGCCGGGAGGGTGCGGGAAGGGTCGTGAGGTCGGCGCGCCCGAACACCACGAACCCGGCGTCGGGAAAGGTGAAGCCGCGTTCCAGGCGCCCCGGGACGACGCCGACGATCCCCTCCAGCGGCCACCCGTGCCGCACCGGGAGCTGGGCCTCCGTGACCAGGTGGAGGAGGCGCTGCGCCTCGCCCGCGGAGGCCGCCACCAGCACCTGCTGGCGGCGCTCGGCCAGGCCGACGCGCAGCTCCTCCACGAGCGCCTGGGGGCGGGTCGCGAGGTTCGGAGTGGGAGCGGTGACGAGACGCACCCAGGCCGTGCCGTCCTCCACGGCCAGCTCCTCGACGCGGTCGGCGTCCTCGAGCGCGTCCTCACACCGGTCGGGGCCGGCGAGCCAGGCTTCGGGAGGGGGGAGCGCGACCTGATCCTTCGCGAGGGTTTCCCGGGCCAGGCGAAGGGCGGCAAAGACCCGCTCCACCTCCGCCCGCACCGCACCGCGCTCGAAGACCACCAGGTTCGGTGCGAGCTCCCAGGCGTGCTGGTGGTCCAGGGCCCAGCCGAGGAAGCCTTCCCAGAGGGCGGGGTCCCCGCCCGCAAGCGCGGCCGCAGCGGCGGCGGCACACCTCTCCTGCTCGAGCTTGCGGGCGACCGCCTGGCGTGCCCGCTCGTCGGTGGGGAACAGACGCAACGGGGGCACCGTGACCTCGTCCGCCGGCTCGCCCGAGCGCTGGGTCGCCGGGTCGAAATCCCGAAGCGCCTCCACCGCGTCCACGTCGAGCAGAAGGCGCACGAAGCGATCCGGCGTGCCGAGGTCGAGGACCTGCCCGCGCACCGCGAAGTCCCCCGCTTCCTCCACCACCTCGACGCGCCGGTAGCCGGCGTCCGCGAGCGCCCGCGCGAAGATGTGGGGCTGAAGGGTCTGCCCGACCCGCAACACGGGGCAGCGTGGTGGCAGGGAGGCCGGGGGAGGAAGCGGATAGGGCAGCACGCGGGCGGGAACCGCCAGCACGCGCACGGCGCCGGTTGCCAGGCCCAGCAGGGCGGTCGCCGCGGCGGCGGTCGCACCCAGCGGCGGGGTGCGGCCGAGGTAAGCCTCGACCGCTTCGGCGGGGAGTGCCGCCGCGGCAAGCTCGGGCGCGACGAGCTCCAGGCCGGCGATCAGCTCCTCGGCGTCACGCTCACTCGGGACGACCGCAATCGTGGGTGCCGATTCGGACACGAGGGCAGCGAGCGCCAGGGCCCGGGCAGACGGGCACACCCCTCCCACGGCGCGCGGCCCCGGGGTGGGGGGGAGCCTGCGGCGCACGCGCTCCAGGGCAGAGACTAGGACCTCCGGTCGGTCGGCCGAATCCACCTCCGGCGGCCCGCGACCGGGCCAGAACGGATTCTACCCTTTCCGTTGTGCCGGGGGTCTCACGTCAGGATCTGCGGCCACGCCAGAGCGGGGAGTCATGCCGCAGCCGTTGCACCTCTCGCACCACGGCGTCGGCGACGATCTGGACCTCCTCGGCGGTGTTGCTCCGCCCGAGCGAGAACCTGATGGACGCGTTGGCGAGCTCCTTGCTCCTGCCCATCGCCAGCAGGACGTGCGACGCTTTGGGATCGGCCGAGGTGCAGGCGGATCCGGAGGCCACCGCCGCCTCCTTGAGACCGACCAGGAGCGCCGCGCCGTCCACCCCGGCGAACGACAGGTTGACGGTGTTGGGCAGGCGCTCCGTGGGATGACCGTTGAGGGTCACTGCCTCCAGACGCGAGCGGATCGCCGTGTCCAGTTGGTCGCGCAGTTCCGTCATGCGCACGTTTTCCCGGGGCATCTCCTCGAGGGCGATCTCCAGCGCCCGTGCAAACCCCACAGCTCCGGGGACGTTGAGCGTTCCGGAGCGCAGCCCCTGCTCGTGGCCGCCCCCGTCCAGCAGCGGAACCAGGTGCAGCCGAGGCTTTCGTCGTCGCACGTAGAGAGCTCCGACACCCTTTGGCCCGTAGATCTTGTGGGCGGAGAACGAGAGTAGGTCCACCCCCAGGGCGTCGACGCCCACCGGGATCTTGCCCACCGCCTGGGTGGCGTCGCAGTGCAACAACGCGCCGCGTTCCCGGCAAGCCATCGCGATCTCTCGGATCGGCTGGAGCGTTCCCGTCTCGTTGTTGGCG
>JALHTD010000294.1 GCA_022865555.1 Thermoanaerobaculaceae bacterium
CCTCCAGGGGCATGCCGATCTCCTCGGCGCCCTTGGCGATGTCCTCGCGGTTGACGCTGCGCGCAAACGCCTTCTCCTTCATCCGCTTGAGCACCGACTTCACCTCCACGCTCGCGATCGCCTTGTCGGGGCGCACGAGCGCGGCGGCCGTGAGGAGGCCGGTGAGCTCGTCCACGGCGAAGAGGCACCGGGCCATGTCGGTCTCGCGGAGGACGCCGATGTAGCTGGCGTGACCCTCGATGGCCCGCACCCAGTCTTCAGGCCAGCCCTGCTCGCGCAGCACCTTGGCGCCGACCCAGACGTGGGTCTCCACCGTCGGGTTCTTCTCGTAGTCGAAGTCGTGGAGGAGTCCGATGACGCCGAACGCGTCCTCGTCCTGGCCCAGCCTGCGGGCGTGGGCGCGCATGGCGGCCTCGACAGCGAGGGCGTGCTTGCGCAGGTTCACGGACCCGGTCCACTCGCACAGCAGCTTCCAGGCGGCCTCTCGATCGTGTGCCATGGCGCAAGCCTACCGCACCGCGGCCTCCCGAGTGAAGAGCTCAGAGTGAAAAGTTGGAGAAGCGGGGAGTGCTCGCCCTCCTCGTCAACTCTTAGCTCTCAACTCTCAACTCTTGGATCTCAACTGTCGTCAACTGACCCGTGGTCCGCCCGCGACCACGTAGTGGCAACCCACCGAGTTGGGGTTGCGTTGCGCCGCCGCGGCGATCAGCCCGGCGGCGGTGCAGCCGTGGAAGAGGTCCACGAGGGCGGCGGAGACCGGCGTCGAGCGGTAGAACTCGGTGAGGCGGCCGAGTTGATGGAGCAGGTCCGCAACCGCCCGCGCCAGCCTCTCGGGCGTGCGGACTATTCCGACGTAGTTCCACATGGTGTGGCGAAGGGCGGACCAGACCTGGGCGATCAGCGCGGGATCCTCGTTCGAGGGGCCGCGCACCGGCTCCCAGTCGGGGATCACCCCGGCGAGGCCCTCCGAGATCGGAAGCTTGCGCGCCCGCTGCACGGCGTGTTCACCCGCGGCGAGGCCGAACGCGAGGCCCTCCAGCAGGGACGTCGAGGCGAGACGGTTGGCACCGTGCACGCCCGTGCACGCGACCTCGCCCGCCACGTAGAGCCCGGGTATCGTGGTCCGCCCCAAGAGGTCCGACACCACCCCTCCGCAGGTGTAGTGCGCCGCCGGCACCACCGGGATGCTCTGCCGCCGGATGTCGATGCCGTACTTGAGGCAGTTCTCCGCGACGTTGGGGAAGCGGCCCGCGAGATCTTCCCCGTGGTCGCCGAGGTCCAGAAACACGCACTCCGAGTCGGTGCGGTGCATCTCGTCCACGATCCCGCGCGCAACGACGTCGCGCGGCGCCAGCTCCCCCAGGGGGTGGTGGCGCTCCATGAAGCGCTCGCCGTCGTGGTTGACGAGGCGCGCCCCGGCGCCGCGCAGCGCCTCGGTGATGAGGAAGCGCGGCGCCCCGGGCATGTACAGGCAGGTGGGGTGGAACTGGATGAACTCGAGGTTGAGCAGGCGCGCGCCTGCGCGGGAGGCCATGGCGAGGCCCGACCCGATGGAGCCGGGGTCGTTTGAGCTATGGATGAAGAGCGCGCCCGCGCCGCCGGTGGCCAGCACCGTGGCGCCTGCGATGACCGTGCAGACCCGACCCGTCGCGACCTCGAGAAGGTAGGCGCCCAGGCAGCGGTTCTCGAGCGCGTAGCGGTCCTCGGCCCGCCGCGACTGGTGGTGGGTGGTGAGGACGTCCACGCCCTGGGCGCCGACGACGATGCGAATCCCGCGCGTGCCGCGCACCTCGGCCAGCAGCGACTGCTCGATGGCGGCCCCGGTGCGGTCGGTGGCGTGCAGGATGCGGGGGAGCGAGTGCGCCGCCTCGAGGGCGAGGTCGAGCTGACCGTCGGGACGGCGGTCGAACGGCACGTGGAGGCGCTCGACGAGCCACTTCTGCACGCACCTGGGGCCCTCCTCGGCCAGAAAGCCGGCGGCCTCCGCGAGGCCGTAGTCGGCACCGGCCGAGAGGATGTCTCGAGCGAGCAGCTCCGGGGAGTCGTTCTCCCCCCGGAAGACGATGCCGCCCTGGGCACGCCAGGTGTTGGTCGCCGAAGGGTCGTTCGACCTGCAGACCAGGAGCACGTCCGCACCATGCGCGGACGCCGCCAGGGCCGCCGCGAGGCCGGCGACACCCGTCCCCAGCACCAGCACGTCGCAGTGCTCGCGGTCGGCAAGGCTCACGGGCGCACCTGCATCGAGAGGTCGAGCGCCGGCGCGGAGTGGGTGAGGGCACCGACCGAGATGAAGTCCACCCCGGTCTCGGCCAGCGCGCGGGCGTTCTCGAGCGTGACGCCGCCGGAGGCTTCGAGCCTCGCGCGCCCGGCGACCAGAGAGACTGCACCGCGGATCGCCTCGAGGTCCATGTTGTCAAGCATGATGCGGGTGACTCCGCAGGCAAGGGCTTCCTCGACCATCGCGAGACTGGCGCACTCGACCACGAGCGGCACCGACTCGCCCCAACGCTCGCGAACCTTGGCCACCGCTGCGCGCATCGAACCGGCGGCGGCCAGGTGCGTGTCCTTGAGCATGGCCGCGTCGAACAAACCCATGCGGTGGTTGGTTCCGCCGCCGCAGCGCACGGCGTGCTTCTCGAGCGCGCGCCAGCCGGGCGTGGTCTTGCGTGTGTCGAGGACGCGGCACCGTGTCCCTGCCAACGCATCCACGAAACGGCGTGTGAGCGTCGCGATCC
>JALHTD010000295.1 GCA_022865555.1 Thermoanaerobaculaceae bacterium
ACGACCTGCCCCCAGATCGTGGCCCGGCGAGCCGCGAGGGAGGCGGCACCGTAGAGCACCTGGAAGAGTGCGGAGGCCAGCAGCGCTGCCGCCAGCACGCGCCGGTGGCTGCGCTCGCGAGCGGCGGCAACGGCGGCCAGCAGGCATGCCGCTACCGCGGCAAACGTGAGCGCGGCGGCGCGTGAGGCCGAAGGTGCCAGCGATAGCGAGGAGCGGACCTCGCGGGCGAACCCGGCATCCGCGAGCGTGTCGTGCGCAACAGCCTGCAGCCGGGCGTGTTCCGGCGAGATTGTGCGTACAATGGTCGCAGGGAACGTGGATGCCTGGAGGGCCCCGAGCAGCGCGACGGCCGCGATGCAGATGGCCGGGAGCGCTGCCGGGCGCAGGTCGCTGGCGCGCTTCGTCGAGACGGCTGCGAGGGCGAGGAGGAGGCACGCGGTGATTTGGAGAACGGTGTGGCTCCAGGGTACGACGCTTCCGAACGGCAGCGGGACCCAGAGCACAAGCACCGCCAGCAGGAGCGGCAGCAGAGAGGGCACGGTGAGCCGCCGGCGCGAACGACGGTCGCTGTCCACTACTCGCGATTCTACGCGAGCGGTCGCCGTGGCGGTTGTGGCGATCCTCCTCGCGGCGGTCGCCTCGGCGCAGTTCGAGCAGTACATCGCGCCCGGAAGCATGGGTGTGCAGCAGCTGCCCACCAAAGAGCGGCTCGACACGGCGATGGAGGAGGCACGCTTCCGGCTGGGCCCACTGCGCCTTGCGCCGTGGTTCGCCCTGCAGAACGTCAGCTGGGTGAACAACGTCTACGGGACGGCCGTCAACCCGAAGTCCGACTTCACCGCGACGGTCTCCCTGGGCCTGCACGGGTACATCCCGGCGGGCCCCAAGTTCGTCTTCGGACTCTACGCGCTGCCCGAGTACGTGTGGTGGAACGACCTCAGCTATCTGAGGGGGTGGAACGGCAAGTACGGAGTCGGCATCTTCGGCTACTTCAACCGTGTGACCATGGAGGTGCAGGCCGGGGACTGGCGCACGCAACAGTTCTACTCCTCCGAGAACCCGATTCCCGTCAACGTGGAGCAGAAGCGGGGTGCGGCCACGCTCGAGGTCGAGGTGCTGGGACGGCTGTCCGTCTTCGGCAGCGCCTGGGAGGACCGATGGCGGTACGAGAGCCAGAGCGCGAGCGCCCTGCCGGGCGAAATCCTCCAGCTCTCCGACCGCGACGAGACGATGGTCGGAGGGGGCCTGCGCTACCGTTTCAGCGAGGCGTTTACGCTCGCGTTCGGCTACGAACAGCTCACGACCGACTTCCTCTCCGACACGCAGAACCGGTCGAGCTCGGGGGACGGCCGGTTCGTGGAGATCGAGCTTCGGGGCAAGCGCCTCTGGGCGACTGCCAGGGCGACGGACCTCGCGCTGAGGCCGCAGGAGAACTCCGAGTTCGTGCCTCTGGACAGCACCACTGGACAGGCACAGATCGGCTGGAAGCCGGGCGGCAAGCTGGAATGGCAGGCCTACGGCGGCCGCACCGTCTCGTACACGCTCAGTGCGCTCCAGTCCTACTACATCGACGAAAGGTGGGGGCTGGGTCTCCAGTCGCCGCTGGGCTGGCGCACAACGGGCCGCATCTTCTGGGAACAGGGCCGCGACCAGTACCCCAGTTCGAGCGGAGACGCCATTCGGAGGACGGACGACTTCAACGGTTACGGCCTCTCCCTGCACGTCAAGCTCGGGGAGGGATCGGCAGTGGGGCTCGAGGGGGCAAGGACGGATTACACGTCGATCCTGCCCGAGTTCAACCGCGTCGTCACGAGAATCCAGGTGACGCTGAGCCTTGCGGGGGCCGGTGCCCAGTGGTGGTGATACAATTAGATTGCCTCGGAGCACGGGGCGAACGATGAGAGAGCGCCTGAACGACCTCCCCGCGGCTCCACGTCGGCCCTCGTTCACCAACCGGGGCCTGACCCAGTGTCTCAAACCTGTCCTCGGGGTGTTCGTGTTTTCCGTGCTTCTGGCCGTGCCTTCTCACGCCCAGACGCAGGGGAACTCGGGCTACCGCATCGGGCCCAAGGACCTCATCGAGATCAAGGTCTTCGAGGTGCCCGAGCTCAACATCGAGCGCCGCGTCTCCGCGGAGGGAACGATCAACCTGCCGCTCATCGGGGACGTGCCGGTGCAGGGCCTCACCGACGTCGAGCTGGCCAACCGCCTCAAGGCGCTTCTCGAGGCCAAGTATGTCCAGCGAGCCTCGGTGGCCGTGCAACTCCGGGAGTTCCGCTCCAAGCCTATCTCCGTTCTCGGCGCGGTCAAACTGCCAGGTAACCTCTCGCTTTCCGGGCGCTGGACGCTGCTGGAGGCCATCTCTGCGGCGGGAGGACTCACCGACGACCACGCCGACAAGATTTACGTCCTGAGGCGTGCCGAGAACGGCCTCTCGGATCAGATCGCCATCGACGTGGACGACCTAATGATGCGCGCCGATCCCGATGCCAACGTCCCCATCTTCGCCAACGACATCATCAACGTGCCGGCCAATGTCAGGGTCACGGTTTTCTGCCTGGGGCAGGTGGCGCAGCCCGGTGCGGTCGTTTTCCAGAGCACAGAAAGGATCACCCTCCTCACCGCGATCGCGCGCGCCGGCGGCCTGACCGACAGGGCGTCGCGCACCATCCAGATCAAGAGGAGGGACCACACCGGCCGCGATCTGGAGTCAGAGGCTAACTACAGGCGCATCGTGTCCGGCAAAGAAGCCGACGTCACGCTCCAGAGCGGTGACGTGGTCATCGTGAAGGAGTCGTTCTTCTGATGGCAGCCAAACCGCCCGCTGCGAACGACCAGGTTTTCTTCTCGCCCGAGTCCGAGAGCGAGTTTCACATCTCCCAGTGGCTGAATGTGGTGCGGCGGCGGCGCCTGCTTCTCGTGGTCGTGCTGACCCTCGCACTGGCCGTCTCGCTGATCCAGTACGCCATGAGCCCGAAGCTGTACCGTGCGACGACCGTGCTCCAGATCGAGCGCCGCCCCAGCAGCGCGGCCGCGATGCAGCAGACGGTCCAGTACGAGGACTGGTTCGACGCGCAGTACTTCTTCCCGACCCAGTACCGTCTCTTGCAGAGCCGCGGCCTGGCGGAGCGCGTGGTCAAGAACCTCCGCCTCATGGACGACCCCGCCTTCAACCCGCGGCGGGCCAACCTGCCCGGAAGCACCGGGGGTGCCGTGAGGGCGAGCGACGACGCGGCGACGCTGGCCGGCCTGGCTTACGGCGTGCTCGGTGGCCTCGAGGTGAACCCGATCCGCAACACCAGCCTGGTCGAGGTCTCCTACGTGTCGAGCCATCCGGGGCTGGCGGCGAGAGTCGCCAACGGTGTCGCTGACGCCTACATCGACTGGGGTGTGGAGACCCGCTTCGCCACCGTGGGCAGAGCGTCCACCTTCCTGACCTCCCAGATCGAGACGCTCAAGCAGGAGATCCAGGACAAGGAGGCCCAGCTCCAGGCGTACTCCCGCCGCAGCGACATCGTCGCCCTCGACCCCTCGTCCAACGTAACCCTCCAGAGGCTCGAGGGGTTGAACAAGGACTACGTGGGAGCCGTGTCGGAGCGGATCGGCAAGGAGGCGCACTACAAGGAACTCGTCAGCTCCCCGGACGCCGTTGTCGCCGACACCGTGTCGGGTGGCGTGGTGACGCAGTTGCGCGGCGAACAGCTCAAGCTGGAGCGCGAATACGCAACCAAGCTCAACACCTACAAGCCCGAGTGGCCGGCCATGCAGGAGCTCAAGGCGCAGATAGACAGGGGCAGGCAGCACCTGGGCAACGTGACCCAGGAGATGGTCGGCAAGGCGCGGGACTCCGCCAGGGCCGAGTACCAGGGTGCCCTTCGCCGCGAGGAGGCCCTGGCCGCCGAGCTCACGAGGCAGAAGGGCGAGGCGATGCGGATGAACTCCGCCGCCGTGGAGTACAACAACCTGAAGGTCGAGGTCTCCACCCGCCGCACGCTGCTGGACGAGCTGGTGCGCAAGCTGTCGGAAACCGAGGTGGTCTCCCGCCTCGAGGGAAACCGGGACTCCAACGTGCAGGTGGTTGACCGAGCGCTGGTGCCGGGCGGTCCCTACCGGCCTTCCCTCTTCCGCAACCTGACCCTCGGCCTCATGCTGGGGCTCGCGCTCGGGCTGGGCGTGGTGTTCTTCGTGGAGTACCTCGACCGCAGCGTCAAGACCACCGAGGACGTGGACCGCATCCTCGGCCTCCCCCTGCTGGCGGTGATCCCGGATGTCGGGCAGCACTCTGACGGGTACGGGTACGGCAGGTACTACGGGTACGGGCGCCGCTACGGCAAGGGCGCGTCGGGGCGCCGGGCGCAGGGTGCCCAGAAACCGGGCCCGGACGCCGGCCCTGGCCAGATCGAGCTGGTGAGCCACTTCAAGCCGCGCCTGGCGATCTCCGAGGCGTATCGCTCGCTGCGCACCGCCCTGCTCCTCTCCACCACGAACCGGTTGAAGAGCGTCGTGGTCACCTCCGCAATCCCTGGCGAGGGCAAGACTTCGACCGCGGCGAACCTGGCGGTGGTGCTCGCGCAACTGGGCCGCCAGGTACTGCTGGTGGACGCCGACCTGCGCAAGCCGCGGCTGCACGAGATCTTCGGCGTCTCCAACCGGGTGGGCCTGGTGAGCTTCCTGACGAGGGGCGTGGACGAAACCGCGATCTTCCTCCGCACCACGGTTCCCAACCTCTACCTCACGCCGACCGGCCCGGTGCCGCCGAACCCCTCGGAGCTGCTCTCCTCCGAGCGGATGATGGACTTCGTGGCCGTCGCCTACCAGCGGTTCGACTACGTCATATTCGACAGCCCGCCGACACTGCCCGTCACCGACGCCATCGTGCTCAGTGCCATGTCGGACGGCGTCGTGCTGTGCGTGGGCTCGGGCCTGTTGCTGCGCGAGGACGCGCGCGCGTGCCACCAGCGGCTGCAGCTCTCGGAGGTGCGGATCCTCGGCGCGGCCCTGAACCACTTCCGCGAGCCCCACGGGCGCTACGGCAAGCGCTACCGCGCTTATCAGAAATACGTGGACGACGCGGCCGTGGGCACGGGCCCACGCGGCTAGCGCCGCGCATGATCGACCTGCACGCCCACATCCTCCACGGGATCGACGATGGTCCGGAGACGCTGGAAGAGGCGGTCGAGATGTGCCGCCTGGCAGCCGAGGACGGCATCGAGACGATCGTGGCCACTCCGCACCAGCGCCATGGGTTCTGGCCCAACACCGACCGCGAAGCGCTCGAGGTGCTGTTCGAGGAGCTGCGTGCTGCCGCCGGGGGAAAGCCGGAGCTTGCCCTCGGCGCCGAGATCCGCGTGGACTCGGAGCTCCTCCGCGAGGTGGACATCCTTCCGGGTGGGAGCCTGCTGCCCCTCGCGGGCTCGAAGTATCTGCTGCTCGAGTTCGCATCGGTGCCGATCGGGCCGGACCCGCGGCCCTTGCTCCACGAGCTGATGGTGGCCGGCTGGCGCCCGATCCTGGCCCACCCCGAGCGCATACCCTGGCTCGTGGATCAGCCGACCCTGCTTGGAGAGCTCGTGGAGCGCGGCGTGCTCCTGCAGCTCACCGCGGGCAGCGTCATCGGCGAGCTCGGCCGCGGTCCCCAGGAGTGTTCCTTCCTCCTGCTCGACGAGGGCCTTGCCCACTTCGTGGCCTCCGATGCCCACGACGCCCACATCCGGCCGCCCCGCCTCTCCGAGGCGTTTCGGGCGATCGCCGAGAGGTGGGGCGAGGGGAGGGCCAGACAGCTTATTGATCAGAATCCCAGGGCGGTACTCGAAAATCGACAACTATCTGTGCATAATGCAAGGTGAAGTGTGCATAACTAAAGGCAAAGGACGGCGCTTTATTAGTCACAAGCTGCTAGAATGTGCAAGGGTTTGAGAAAGAGAGCGGCAAGCCCAAAGTGAGGACTGGACGGCACCCCCTCTTCCGGAGGCTGAAACCGTTTTTACGCTCCAAGCTTCTGGCATTTGTCGCGGTGCTCCTCGCCCCGCTGGCGGCTGTGACCGCAGACGCGGCGGATCCCTTCTACCTGAGGCTGCTGCGCCAGGGCACCGACGCCTTCAACCGAGGTGACTACCAGGCAGCCGGCCGCGAGCTTCGAATCGCGTGCCTCGGTCTGCTCGACGAGCCGCAGCTACTGGCCGACGGCCTCACCAGGCTCGCGCTGGCTCAGGCCGCCGCCGGAGACGACACGGGTTTTCGCGAGACCTTCCAGCGCCTCTCGGAGGTCGAGGAGAGGTTTGGGGGGTACAGCCGCGCCGACATCCCGAAGGACGTGCGCTCGGCCTTCGAGGTGCAGGTCGTCCAGACCATCCCGCCTTCCACGCTCTCGGAGAATGCCGCCTTCGCGCGCCTCGTCCCCACCCGCCAGGACAGCCTGGCGAAGGTGCCGCCGCCCCAGCGGCGCAAGGAGCTGAACCGTCTCATCAAGGCGGAGCCGACAGAGGTGATGTGGCGCCTGATGCTTGCGGCCCTGGAACTCGGCGAGGGCAGACCCAGCGATGCGGTTGCGGCAGCCGACGGTGCCCTCAAGCTCGCCCCCGGCAACAAGGAGGCGCTCAACTTGCGCGGGCTTGCGCTCGCTGCCGACAAGAAGTGGGCGCAGGCGGTGGACAGCCTCAAGGCCTGCGGTTGCGCGAGCTCGGATCCCAAGGTCGCCGGCGCCATGCTGACCAGCCTGGTCGAGCTCAAGCGCTGGCAGGACGCCAACGACTTCGCCAGGCAACTGCCCCCGGACGTCGCGAAGGACCGCACCGTCCAGCAACTTACCGTGAGCGCCGCCGTGGGGCTGACGGCCTCGATGGCTGCGGCCACCCCGTCGCCTGCACGGGCAGCACCCGGGGCGGTGAAAACCGGCGAGAAGCCCCCGGCCGGAGCGGCTGTTGCCGCCGGGGTCGTTGCGGCCGGTCCGCCTGCGACGGCCGCACGGAAACCGGCCGATAAGCCGACCCCGGCTGCTGCGGCCGCGGGAGCCGTCGCCGCCGGCTCCGCGCAGGCGTCCGCCACGAACCTGGCCCCGAAGCCCTCGGCGCCTGTCGGTGTCCTGGGATTCGTCGCAGGTGGCGCTTCCCAGGTTTCGGCGACGACGCCGACCGAGAAACCGACGGTGGGCCCATCCCCCCAGACGCCCACTCCGAAGCCGGCTGAGAGACCCGCAACCGGCGTCGCCGCTGCCGCAGGTGCCGGATCGCCGAGCGCCCCGGCGCAGAAGCCTGTCACCACGAAGGGCGTTCTCTCCCCCACCGAGAGGGCGGACCTAGACCGGGTGCAAGAGCTCGCGAAGGCCGGGATGCTCGACGAGGCGTTTGCCCTTGCAAGGAAGGTCGCCGACGCACGGCCCGATCTCGTTGAGCCGCAGTTTGTTGCGGCCGAGATGGCCTACCGGACCACGCGCCGGTACGAAGCGGTCGTGTACTTCCGACTGGCGGATCTGGAGCTCGCAGACGGCAACCCCGGCAATGCGTTCGCGGCTGCAGACGCAGCCCTCAAGCTCGCCCCCGGCAACAGATATGCGCTGAAGCTGCGCGGGCTCGCGGCGACTGCCGACAAGCAGTGGGCAGCGGCGGTGGAGGACCTCAGGAGCTGCGGTTTGGCGAATTCGGATCCGAAGGTCGCCGGCGCACTGCTGACCTGTCTCGTTGAGCTCAAACGCTGGCAGGAGGCCAACGACTTTGCCGTGCAGCTGCCTGCCGACGTGGCGAAGGACCGTACCGTCCAGCAACTGACCATGAGCGCCGCCGTAGGCTTGGCGGGTTCTCGGCCAGGGGTTGCCCCGACGCCGACGCGAGTGGTTTTCGGCGGAGCAAAGGTGGGAGAGAAGCCTGCGGCCGCGGGAGCCGTCGCCGCCGGCTCCGCGCAGGCGTCCGCCACGAACCTGGCCCCGAAGCCCTCGGCGCCTGTCGGTGTCCTGGGATTCGTCGCAGGTGGCGCTTCCCAGGTTTCGGCGACGAAGCCGACCGAGAAACCGACGGTGGGCCCATTCCCCCAGACGCCCACTCCGAAGCCGGCTGAGAGACCCGCAACCGGCGTCGCCGCTGCCGTAGTCTCCGGGTCGCTGGGCGCCTCGGTGCAAAAGAGCCCCACCAAGAAGGGCCCCCTCTCGGCCGCCGAGAGGGCCGATCTCGACCGGGCTCAGGAGCTCGCCAAGGCCGGCAACCTCGACGGGGCCTTGGCGCTCGCTCGCTGGGTCGCGGACGCCCGGTCCGATCTCGCTGAGCCTCAGCTCCTTGCGGCCGAGCTTGCCTATCGGAC
>JALHTD010000296.1 GCA_022865555.1 Thermoanaerobaculaceae bacterium
CCGCAACGCCCCCGTTGCCGTCCTCTTCGTCTCCGGCTACGGTGGGCTGGGCGTTCACGCGATGCTCTCGATCCAGAGGCTCTTCCCGAACTACTACCAGAACGTTGTCTTCCTCTCCGTAGGCGTGGTGGACTCGGGCCACTTCAAGGGCAGGGGAGAGGGCGAGTCGCTGGTGGCCAGCACGGAGAAAGGGCTTCAGCGCTACGTGGACTTTGCCCGCAGACTGGGCGTCGCCGCGGAGTACCGGTACCTGATCGGCACCGATGTCATCCAGGAGGCCGAGCAGCTCTCGCAGGAGGTACACAGGGAGTTTCCGAAGGGTGTGTTCTTCCTGGGCAAGATGGTTTTCGCCAACGAGAAGTTTTACTACCGCTTCCTCCACAACGACACGGCGTTCGCGATCCAGAGGCGGCTGCAGTTCTCGGGCCTTCCGACGATCATCCTCCCGATCCGCATGCGCCTCGGGGCCGCGGCCTGAGGCGCGGCGGCCCGACCGGACGAAACAAGCACAGCGCGAGGCGGTGAAGCTCTACGGCTTCTCGAAGTGAAAGGCACCGGGCAGGAGCGCGTCGAGCGACATGACCTCATGAGAGTCGTGTGTGGCCGAGGCCAGCACGACGGGCATGCCCGGGTCGAATTCCGCCAGCACCTGCCGGCAGGCGCCGCACGGCGCCACGGTCTTTCCGTTGACGACCACCGCGACGGCCGCCGGTCGCGTGCCGGCCACGAGGGTTGCCGCGACCGCGTTGCGTTCGGCGCACACGGTGAGTCCGAAGGAGCTGTTCTCGACGTTGCACCCGAGAAAGACGCGGCCGTCGGCCCCCAGCACCGCGGCACCCACGGCGAAGCTCGAGTACGGGGCGTACGCCTGCGCCTGCGCGCGGCGTGCCGCTTCGATCAGACGCTCAACGGTGACCTTTGCGAGGTCCATTGGCTCACCTTAACCGGCGAGGCCCGCCCGCACAAGTGGTTTTGACACAAGTGGTTTTGATCCTTGACCGTCCCCCTCTCGACGTGTACCCTTCCATGGGCACGCTAAGTGCTGGGAGGTCTCAAGATGAGCGTGAAGGATCTGCGGGTGCCTGAGTGGGGAGAGCGCATCGGGTGGGACGGCAAGAGTATCCAGGTGCCGGACAAGCCGATCATTCCGTACATCGAGGGGGATGGCACGGGCCCGGATATCTTCCGTGCGACCAAGCGCGTGCTGGAAGCGGCCGTGGAGAAGGCCTACGGTGGCCGGAAGCGGATCGCGTGGGTCGAGATCGAGGCCGGTGAGAAGGCCTTCAACAACAAGGGCACGTGGCTCCCGGATGACACCGTCGAGGCAATGAGCCACTTCCGCGTGGCGATCAAGGGACCGCTCACCACTCCCGTCGGCGGCGGTATTCGCTCCCTCAACGTGACGCTGCGCCAGGTGCTGGACCTGTACGCCTGCGTCCGGCCAGTGCGTTGGGTTCCGGGCGTGCCCTCGCCGGTAAAGCGGCCCCAGGACGTCGATGTGGTGATCTACCGCGAGAACACCGAGGACGTCTATGCCGGCATCGAGTGGAAGGGCGGCAGCCCGGAGGCCGAGAAGCTGCGGCTGTTCATCGAGAAGGAGCTTGGAAAGAAGATCCGGCCCGACTCCGGGCTCGGCATCAAGCCCATCTCGCAGTTCTGCACCTCTAGGCTGGTCGCCAAGGCGATCCGTTTCGCCCTCGCCAACGGTCGCGACTCGGCGACCCTGGTGCACAAGGGCAACATCATGAAGTTCACCGAGGGTGCGTTCCGCGACTGGGGATACCAGACCGCACGCGAGCAGTTCGGCGACGTCACCGTGACCGAAGCGGACCTTTGGGACAAGCACGGCGGCAAGATGCCTGAGGGCAAGAAGGTCCTCGTCAAGGACCGGATCGCGGACTCGATGTTCCAGCAGGTGCTCCTGCGGCCGTCCGAATACTCGGTGGTGTGCACGCCTAACCTGAACGGCGACTACCTCTCCGACGCCCTGGCGGCGCAGGTCGGCGGCCTCGGGATGGCCCCGGGCTCCAACGAGGGCGACGAGCACGCCCTGTTCGAGGCCACCCACGGCACCGCGCCGAAGTACGCCGGGCAGGACAAGGTCAACCCCGGCTCACTGATCCTTTCCGGCGAGATGATGCTGCGGCATCTCGGCTGGAAGGAGGCTGCCGACCTCGTGGGGAAGGGAATCAAGGGCGCCGTCGCGGCGAAGCGCGTGACCTACGACTTGCACCGTCAGATGGACGGCGCAACGCTCGTTTCGTGCTCCGGCTTCGGCGAGGCCATCGTCAGCTGCATGTAGTTCGTCCTGTTGCGGGCGCCCCGGCAAGGACCGCGGCGCCCGTTTTCTTTTCGGACGTGTACCATCCTGGTCTTGGAGGTGCCGATGTCAGAGGGCGCTGCACGTTTGCCATCTCGTCCGCGAATCTCCGCGGTCATCACGACGTTCAACGAGGAGAGAAACATTGCGGACTGCATCGAGTCCCTGCTCTGGTGTGACGAGGTGGTCGTGGTGGACTCCTTCTCCACCGACAGGACACCGGAGATCGCGCGCGCCTACGAGAAGGTCCGCTTATTGCAGCGGCCGTACATGGGCTCGGCGTCCCAGAAGAACTGGTCCATGGACCAGACGCAGTACGAGTGGATCCTGATCTTCGACGCCGACGAGCGGTGCACACCGGAATTGCAAACGGAGATCACCGCGTTGCTCGCCGCCGGCCCCGAGACGGAGGCGTACACGATCAAGCGCCGCGTCTACTTCATGGACCGGGTGATCCGTTTCTCCGGGTGGCAGCACGACCGGGTCGTGCGCCTCCTCAGGCGAGGCGCCGGCCGCTACCCCAACAAGCGAGTGCACGCGGACATGCAGACCAAGGGTCCGGCTCCGGTCCTCGCGAGCCCCATGCTCCACTACATGATCGACTCGTTCCAGCAGTACCTCCCGCGGATAGTCACCTACGGCTACTGGGGAGCCGCCCAGGGGTGGAAGACCGGTCACAAGTCGGGCCTGACGGAGGTCTTCGGGCGACCGGTCTGGCGCTTCCTCCGAATGTACGTCCTGCAGTTCGGTTTCCTCGATGGCATGGCCGGGCTGGTCTTCTGCATGCTGCAGGCGTTCGGCACCTACCTCAAGTGGGCCGTTCTCTGGGAGTGGCGCGCCAACGCGGCGCGCGGCCGGATGCCCAACCTCCCGGCCTTCGACGAGGACCAGTCGGTGTGGCACTGGGACGAGCATGAGCCGGGAGCGGAGGAGGGGAGAGGCTAGACGGAAGAGGAAAAGCTGGAACGAGTTGGCGGGCAAGCCGAGACGCTCGTTGGCCCCCTCCCTGATTCCCTCTACGCTCTCACCTCGCGTCTACCCGTGACAGCCGCTTCACGAACTCGGGCGGCGGCTCGAAACCGGTGAGGCGCGCCTCGGCGACCTCGCGGCCGTTTCGGAAGAAGGCAATCGTCGGCACCCCGACCACC
>JALHTD010000297.1 GCA_022865555.1 Thermoanaerobaculaceae bacterium
CGAGACGCCCGCTCGGTGCCCGCACGCTCCGGCGTGATGGCTCCCCTGGCCCGCGGGGCGGATCTCACCCCCACCCCCCGTTGGCCATGGACTTGCTTGACACCTCTCGCGAACGCCGAGGGGCCCCGGCGCGGATCGCGCCCTCCGGTCGCGGGCGCAGGAGTCTGCAGGCGCAGGGTGCGAGGGCGCCCAAGCCTGCAGATGGTCACCGCGGCACCGGCAAAACAAAGCCCTTACTCAGTGAGAGAGAAAACGGCCACCGCTCCGGGTCCGCGGGGCAAGAGGAAACCCAAACGGAGTGAAGAGAAAGATAGACGCTGACCACGCCCCGGGGTACACAAAGCTGCCGGCGCAACCGCAGCCTCCTGGGGGTAGGAGAAGGGGTCAACCCTTTCGCAGCACGAGCAGGCGAGGCTCGGTCATCTCTTCCACCGCCCAGCGCGGTCCCTCGCGGCCGCCTATTCGAGATGAGCCCCGCGTGGTCGTGAAGCTATCGATATGCTTCTTTGCGGTGGGCGACGCGAACGACGGAGATGAGGAGCTCTGTGCCGTCAAAGGCGTAGATGACACGGTAGGTGCCGACACGAAGGCGCCGGAGGCCCTTCCACTCCGCGCTCAGCAGCTCGCCCTTGAGGGGTGCCTTGGTTAGCCCCTCCACGGCGCGCACGACTCGCTGCTGCGCCTGCTTGGGCAAAGCCTCGAGCTCCTTGAAGGCGCGCCGCTCCCACCTAATCGAGATCGAGGGCACGCTTCACCTTGGCATGGGTGATCCACTCGGCTTTGGGTTCGCGAATGCGCGCCAGGGCAATCTCCAGGTCCTCGCGATCGGCCAGGTAGTTCTCGAGCGCCTCCACGATGAACGAGGACTTCGAACGCTTGCTTGCCTTCGCGACCCGTTCGAGCTTCTTCGCAAGCTCGTCCGGCAATCTGACGCTTTGCGCGACCATTCCAGCCTCCCGTACTATTGTAATGCTTGTGATACAAGGGTGCAAGGGTCCCGGTTGCGTCTGGTGAGATCCCCGAGGCCGGAAACCAACCCGACCGTAACCACAAGCCGCGGGCCGCGGCGCGGGTCTTGCTTGTCCCGCCGCAGGCGGGATCGCGAGCGAAGGCGTCGGGAGCAAAGCGGACGAGCAGCGCCACCCTCCGGGCAAGAAAAACCTGGGGCGTAGCCGCGCCTTGAAGGGGATCGCGAAGGGGCTAACCCCTCCGCAGCACGAGCAGGCGAGGCTCGGTCATCTCCTCGACCGCCCAGCGCGGTCCCTCGCGGCCGACCCCTGACTGCTTGACACCGCCGTACGGCATCGGGTCGGCGCGCCATGAGGGGATGTCGCCCTGGATGACCGCGCCCACCTCGAGTGTCGCGAACGCCTTCTGGATCTTCTCCACGTCCCGCGTGAACACCCCGGCCTGCAGGCCGTAGCGGGAGTCGTTGGCCCGCCCGAGCGCCTCGTCGAACGTGCGGTAGCTGCCAAGGACCGCGACCGGGGCGAACGCCTCGTCCGCCCAGATTCTGGCGTTCTCGGGGATGCGGTCGAGCAGCGTGGGAAAGACCAGGGAGCCGTCGCGCCGTCCCTCGGCGAGGGGCCGGGAGCCGGAAGCCCTGGCCTCGCCGATCCAGGCCTGGATGCGATCGGCATCGCCCGGCGTGATCATCGGCCCGCACATCACCGCCTCCGACGAGGGGTCCCCGGTCGGGTAGGCGACGGTCGCGGCTGCGAGCGCCTCGGTGAGCCGGTCCGCGATCGTCTCGTGCACCAACACCCGCTGCACCGAGATGCACGACTGCCCGGCGTACGAGTAGGCGCCCGTGGCGATCCGCTTCGCCACGACTTCCAGGTCGCCCGCGTCCGGCTCTACGATCACCGCCGCGTTGCCGCCGAGCTCGAGGGAGACCTTGCGGTCCCACAGGCGCTGCTTCAACCCCCAGCCGACCTGGGCCGAACCCGTGAAGCTGAGGAGCATGACGCGGGGATCCTCCAAGAGAGCTCCCGCCTCCGCACCCCCGCACGGCACCACGTTGACCCCGCCTGGGGGCAGCCCGGCACGGTGCAGGGCCTCGGCGAGCAGCACCGCCGGCGAGGGGGTCTGGGAGGCCGGCTTGAGCACGATCGGGCAGCCCGCCGCGACGGCCGGGGCGAGCTTGTGCGCCACCAAGTTGAGGGGGAAGTTGAACGGCGTGATCCCCACAACGACCCCCACGGGGAAGCGGCGCAGCAGCCCCAGGCGGCCGGCACCCGACGGGAACCCCTCCAGGTCGAGGAGCTCAGCGTGGGGCGAGCGCGCGACCCGCGCCGCCTCGCCCAGCGTCTCGCAGCAGCGCTCGGCCTCGGCTCGGGCGAGGGTCAGAGGCTTGCCGGCCTCCTCGACAAGCACCTGCGCCAGCTCCTCGCGTCGCCCCGCGACCTCGGCCGCGGCCCGCTCCAGGATCGCGGCCCTCTGGTGCGGCGACAGGGCGGCCATGGCCCCCCGCGCTTCTGCCGCGGCGTCGAGCGCTGCGCGCAGCTGCCCGGCGCCGGCGCGCCCCACGCGCGCGACCTCGCGGCCGTCGTACGGGGAGCGCACCGTGATGGTCCCCGAGCCTTCGTGCCAAAGGCCGGCGATGAAGAGCCCGTGTTCTCGCATGTCGTCCTCCCGGGGGCAACCATGCTAACGCACCGACACAGGCGGCAGGCAGAGGGCAACGCGCGAGGGGAAGAGGGTCTGCTGGCGGTGTGCCGGAAACCGGCGTGACTCAGCAAAAAACAGGGGCCGCCTCCCCCCCGGTCAGCGGCCCCTCCCCTGCAGAAGCAGGGTGGAGGTTGCCCTCCAACTCCCCAAACGTCCCCGCCCCCACGGTTTCTTCCCGCCGCCCCGCGGCAGCACCTGGCAGGTTCGATCTCTCTCCAGCGTAAAGAGAAACCCCCGGCCGAAGCCGGGGATCGGGGACCGAACCCAAGGTTGGCGAAGCGGGACGAGCCTAAAAGCCGAGCTGCGCCTGGAAGACGACCTGGTGGTACTTCTCGCTGAGAACGTTGTTCACCTTGCGCCCCTGTTCGTCTACGTCGTAGTAGTCGAGGGAGAGCTTGACGTTGTTGCCCTTGATCAGGTAGTTGAAGCCTCCCGTCCAGGTCTTGACCTGGTTTCCAGTGGCGTCTTTGTTGCGGTCGATGAAATCGTAGCGCACGGCGACCTGGTACTTCGTGTGGATGGTGTAGTTGACCGTCGCGTAGTAGCCGTCGCCCTTGACCGTCGGCTTGCCGGTCTGGCCGGTGGTGGCGGAGAGGTACTCCGCCTCGAAGCCGAGAGGCAATCCGGCGATGTTGCCGTACTTCAAGAAACCGTTGAGGATGTCGCGCTGAATGTTGTTCACGCTGCCACCGACCGTCGCACCACCCGATGCGCCCACGAGGAGGCCGGTCATCGGTTTGATGTCGACTCGGGCGGCGCCGAAGAGGGCCTTGTCGTAGTTCACGACGTTGGACGGGGTGCCGTTGGTGAGGGAGGCGTAGGCGCCGAGGTGCTTGCCGAACTCGCCCTTGTAGAAGAAGCCGGTTTCGCGGCGGTCGGAAAACGTGCGCGTGATCCGCGCCCTCTCCACGAAGTCGAGCATGGAGGAGCCGCGGTAGCCCTCCTCGGTGATCGGGATCTTCTTCTGCCCGAGGGAGAACTCCTGGCCCTTCACACCCAGGAAGGTGACCGCCAGGTCCTGCAGGATCTTGTCGTCGCTAACCGGGACGCCCGCGGCCGTGAACGTCTGGCTCTTGGCTGGATCCACCATCACCTCGAAACCCCAACTCGGCGTGATCTTGCCGGAGAGCTTGATCTCCGCCCGGCGGAGCACGAAGGTGCTGTAACCCGTCACGTTGCGGAGGTAGCTCGTGGACGTGCCTGTCGGCGAGCTATCGTACGCGTACCAGGGCTGGAGCAGCAGGCCGAACCTGAGCTCCGCGTCGCCCACCCTCAGCGTTGACGGTGCCGCGGGAGCCGGCGGCGCCTGTGGCTTCGGGGTGGGCCGGTC
>JALHTD010000298.1 GCA_022865555.1 Thermoanaerobaculaceae bacterium
AGGACCGCGGCGACAACCACCAGCACTGCCACCGGCACGAGAACGTATGGCCGAGCGAAGCGCCCGAGACCCGCAGCGGCCCGCTTCGGCGACGGCTCCGCTGTCTTTGGCGCCGGAGGAGCGAGGAGCGCCCCTGCTTCCGCCTCGAGGGCGAACCCGAGGTCCCGCGTGGACTGGAAGCGATCGTCCGGGTTCTTCTCCAGGCAGCGATTCACAATCCCCTGCAGCGCTACCGGTACCTCACTACGTGGGCCGATGAGAGGCAGCGGATCCTTGGCGAGGATCGCGCTGATCGTGTCCGCGGCCGTGTCCCCCGAGAAGGCCCGCCTTCCTGACAGCAACTCGTAGAGCACGCACCCGAAGGAGAAGATGTCCGTCCGGTGGTCCACGCTCTGACCGCGGACCTGCTCGGGCGACATGTACCCGACGGTCCCCAGAGCGGTGCCTGTTTCCGTCACCTCGACCACCGTCGCCGCCTGTCCAGGCTCAGCGAGGCGCTGCGGCGCCAGCTTCGCGATCCCGAAGTCCAGGATCTTGACGTGGCCGTCCTTTGTGACGAACACGTTCGCCGGCTTGAGGTCGCGGTGGATGATGCCTTTCTCATGCGCGGCCGCGAGACCCTGCGCAACCTGGACCGCAAACTCAACCGCTCTACGGACGGTCAGATCGCCCGTTCGCAGCCGCTCGCGCAAGGTCTCGCCTTCCAGCAGCTCGGTCACCAGGTACGGCGATCCCTCGTGGGTGCCGACGTCGTAGACCGCGAGAACGTTGGGGTGGGAGAGCGCGGCAACCGCATGCGCTTCCAGCTCGAACCGCCGCAGCCTCTCGGGATCGCTGGCGAACTCCGCCGGCAGCACCTTGATCGCGACCTCGCGACCGAGCCGGGGGTCCCGGGCGCGGTACACCTCCCCCATCCCCCCCGCGCCGACGAGGGCAACGATCTCGTAGGGACCGAGGCGGGCGCCAGTGGTCAGCATGAGATCCCTCGCGGACCCTGCCCTGAGCGAAGTCGAAGGGCTCGGGATTTCGCCCGCGGGCTCCCGCTCTGCTCACGCCCGCAAAGCGGCTCAACTTCATACGGGCCAACGTGTGTGCCGGGCCTCAAGGTCATGACTGTGCTTTCCTGAGAAATTGTATATCAGCGCAGCCCCGGCGAGGGGCTGCCCGCGGCCGCCTGCCAGCGCGGTGGGATCCTTCGGCCCCGCTCGGGCGGGGCCTCAGGATGACACGAAGAGGGGGCGCGGCCGTGTCGACGGGGAGGCCCGCCGCACCGCCCGCCGCGCAGGGCTGGCGTGGACGGCGGGTAGCCCGCGCCGCCGACTGCAGGGCCTGCGCGAATCGCGTGTAGCCGCGCCTCCGAGAGTGGGCCAGATGCTAGGAGGGCAAGGCGGTCGGACCGGAGCATACCCGGAGGCTATGTGAGGACAGGCGAGCCGGGATTCACTCCCGGCGAGCGGGGGGCTCGGGGGGTCAAGAGCGCGCAGACGGAGGGCGGATTGCGCGCGGGACCCCCCGCCAGCGATGAGCGGGCGAAGCCCGACAACGCAGATGGTCCGCTATCGGAGACGCACTCAGAGGGGCTTGGAGTAGATGCGGTAGGTCTTCGAGTGCACCGCATCCATCAACCGCACCGTGCGCTTCGTGAGCTCGTTGTCCTCGAGGATCCACGAGTACTCGCACGTCTTGTACCCGCGGTCCAGCGCGGCCTGGAGCCCCTCGTAGAAGAGGACTCCCTCGATCCCGCGCAGCCGGTACTGCTCCTTGACTCCCATGATGATGACGCGCAGGCCTTCTCGCCGCCGCCCGATCATCATCGCGCGCAAAACGCGGATCGGGTTGGCCATGCTGCCGTTGAGCGCCGCCAGCGCGGGGTTGACGTCCGGGATGGCGAGCAGGAAGCCTGCGGGCTCGCCGTCCATGAACGCGATGCGGGCCAGCGGGGGATCGACCAGGGGCTTCAGCTCCTTGGCCAGCCAGTCGAACTCCTTCTCGCTGGCCGGCACGAACCCCCAGTTCTTCTCCCAGGCGCTGTTGTAAATCTGGCGGACGAGTGCGACCTCGGACACCATTTGTTTGATGATGACGGGCCGCTCCGAGAACTGCGGCTCGCGCTTGCGCGTGCGGTCGGCGAACTTCGCGAGGCGCTCCAGTGACTTTGGATGGACGCCGGACTCGTAGGCGTAGAGATCCTTGGCCTTGGCGAGACCCGTCCTCTCCAGCAGCTCCGCGTAGCGCGGGGGGTTGTAGGTCATCATCACGGAGGGGGGCGTGTCGAACCCGTAGACCAGGAGCCCGGCTTCGTAGTTCGTGGAGGGGTTCGCCGGCCCGACCAGCGCGTCGCAGCCGCGCGCCTTCACCCAGGCGCTCGCTGCGGCGACCAGCTCGGCCGCGGCATCCGGGTCGTCCTCGCACTCGAAGAAGCCGAAGAAGCCCGACTTGTCGTTGTGGAACGCGTTGTACGCGCGGTTCACGATGGCCGCGATCCGCCCGACGACGCGGATCCCGCGCCAGGCGAGGAACACTTCGCGCTCGGCCGCCCCGTCGGCGTAGAACGGATGCTTCAAGTCGAGGTAGCCCAGCACCTGCTTCTTGAGCGGCGGAACCCATCAGGGATCGCCGGCGTAGAGGCGCCAGGCCAGGTCCACGAAACGCTTGAGGTCCGCGCGGGATGAGGCGACGGTCACGCGGAGTTGTTGTGCGCTCATGCCAGCACCCTCACCTCCCGCCCGACCTTGGCAAAGGCATCCAGGGCGCGCTCCAGGTGCTCCCGGGTGTGGGTGGCCATGTAGGACGTGCGGAGCATCGCCCCGCCGGGCGGTACCCCCGGCGAGACGATGGGGTTCACGAAGACGCCCTCCTCATGGAGACGCTTGGCCATGAAGAAGGTGGGCATGTCCTCCCCGACCAGCACGGGGATGATCGGGGACCTGGACTCGCCGGTGTCGAACCCGAGCGAGCGCAGGCCGTCGGCCATGAAGTGCGTGTTCTCCCAGAGCCGCTCGCGCCGTTCCGGCTCGCGCTGGATGATCTCCACCGCCTTCAGGACCGAGGCCACCGAGGCGGGCGGCGGCGCCGCCGAGAAGATGAGGGAGCGGGCCCTGTGCTTGATGAAGTTGATCACCCGTTCCTCGCCGGCTACGAACCCGCCGACCGAAGCAAGAGACTTCGAAAACGTTCCCATGATCAGGTCGACCTCGTCCTCGAGCCCGAAGTGCTCCGCGGTCCCCCGGCCGTGGTCGCCGAGCACGCCGATGCCGTGGGCGTCGTCCACCATCACCCGGCAGCCGTGGGGTTTTGCGACCCTGACCAGCCCCGGCAGGTCGACGATGTCTCCTTCCATGGAGAACACACCGTCCACCACGACGAGAGAGGCCTTTTTGGCATCGTGCACATTCAGGCGCCGCCCCAGGTCCTCCATGTCGTTGTGGTTGAACTTGACGACGGACCCGAACCCCAGTCGGGCGCCGTCGATGATGCAGGCGTGGTCGAGCTTGTCCAGGTAGACCACGTCGCCGCGCTCGACCAGGCACGAGATCACGCCGAGGTTGACCTGGAACCCCGTTGAGAACGTGACCGCCGCCGGCTTGTTCATGAACGCCGCGAGCTTCTCCTCCAGCTCGATGTGGATGTCGAGGGTGCCGTTCAGAAACCGGGAGCCGGCGCAGCCGGTGCCGTACTTCGCGATCGCGTCCTGGGCCGCGCGCTTGACCTCCGGATGGTTGGTGAGACCGAGGTAGTTGTTGGAGCCCAGCATCACCACCGGTTTCCCGTCGATCGTGACCACCGGGTCCTGCGCCGAGGAGATCGTACGGAAGTAGAGGTAGAGGCCTGCATCCTTGATCGTGTCCGCGTCCCGGAAATTGCGGCACTTCTCGAATATGTCCACGCCTCCTCCTACCCTCGATCAGATTCCGGCACGTGCAGCGGGCGAATCTTAGCACGCGGCACCCAGCCCCGGTCACGGTACCAGGCCCAGGTGGCACTGCTCCCCTGCTCGAACGGCACAAACCCTTGAAGGCCAAGCGCCATCAGGGAGTTCTCGGTGCGGGCCGACCAGTGACGGGCCACCATCTCACGGGCTTTGTCTGTGGTCATTGCGACCCCTCGCATCCCCAAGGACTGCAGCAGGTCGCCGACCAGCCCGGTCACCCGCGCCAAGAACGGCGGCACGGAGACGCAGCGCGCCGCGACGCCGCCTGTCTTGGCCAGCACGCCCACCATCGTCCGCAGGGTTTGCGGAACCGGCTCGCCGAGGTTCAGCGCCTGCCCATCCCCGGCCCCCGCCAGCGCCGCCAGGACCGCCCGCACCACGTCGGCCACGAAGGCGACGGTCAGGAAGCGTTCACCGGCGGGGATCAGGACCACGCCCCGGGCCGCGAGGCGGAAGAACTGCAGGATGTCGGTGTCCCGGGGGCCGTAGATCGCGGGCGGACGGAGGATCACCCAGCTCCCTCCATGACCTCGGACTGCCGTTTCCCCAGCGAGCTTGGAACGCCCGTAGATCGAGACCGGATTCGGCGGGTCGTCGGGCCACTTTCCCATTGGGTCCGCGCTGGGTCCCACCGCCGCCAGCGAGGAGAGATGGACCAGTCGGGCCGCGGGGGCATGCTCCCGCATGGCACTGACTAGGCTCTGGGTCCCGACCCTGTTGGCGCGGTCGAACTGGGCGGCGCGGACGCCCCGGACCAGCCCCGCGACGTGGATGACCGAACCGCACCCGGCAACGAGACCGGCGACGGCGTCGCGGTCGTCCAGGCTCCCCCGCACAACCTGGGCCTGCAACCAGGCGCGTTCGGGCAGCCGCGAGGGATCCCGCACCAGCAGACGCGGGCGCACGCCGCCGTCGAGCAGCGCCTCCAGAAGGTGCGAGCCCACGAAGCCCGTGGCTCCCGTCACCGCGACCGGCACAGGGATTCGAGAGCACCAGGGGGAGAGCTCCTCGGGTGCGATCGTTGTCGGCAGCGCACGCCATTGCGTCACGCCGGCGTCGCTCACTCCCCGGTCCCCTGTCCCCTGTGCCCTGTCCCCTGGTCTTCGCCGTACTCGGCCCAGGTGCTCGGGGTCTCGAAGACCCGCACGCGCTCCAGCCGGACGGACGCGGGGACCCGATAGACGGCCCCGCCGGGAGTGGTCACGTCCATCCCCGGCCGGAAGGCGGCCGCAATGCGGTGGAAGAGGTGACGGGCGAGGACCTCGGTGGTCGGGTCACCCTCCTCCAGCACCACCACCCGCTCCGCGAACGGAGCGAAGCTCTCCCGGTAGGGGTCAGTGGCGGCCAGCAGCATGGCGTGGTCGAAGCGCTCCAGTTCCCGCTCCACGACCGTCTTGAGTGCCTTGTAGTCGCACACCATGTCGTTGCCGTCCAGCGACTCGGCGCACAGCACGACCTCGATCGTCCGGGTGTGACCGTGGGGAAATCGGCACTTCTCGGGGTGCTTGGAGAGCCGGTGCCCCGACTCGATCTCGAGACGCTTGGCGATGCGGAAAAAGCCCACGAGTTCGCCCCCTCCACAGGCGGCGGCGAGTGTACCAGCCGTTGGCGTCCCTCGCCGCGGGGTGGACGCAAGAGCCTGCGGCTGACAGCTCTCCCCCACCCAACCGCACGGCTGACAGCCGACAGCCCCGCTCCCGGCTGAAGGAGCCGCAGCCGAAAACGGTGTTGGCTATTAGCTGTCAGCTGTGAGCTGTCAGTACGCGAGCAGAGCCTTCATGCCGGCCAGGATCCTGTCCACCTGAGGGAGAATCACGTCCTCGAGGGTCGGAGCGTAGGCCACGAAGGTGTCCTTCCCCGCTACCCTGCGCACCGGCGCGTCCAGGTGGGCGAACAGCTCGTCGGCGATGCGTGCGGCGATTTCGGCGCCATAGCCGAAGGACAGGCAGTCCTCGTAGACGACCAGCGCCCTGTGGGTCTTCATGACCGAGGCCGCAATCGCGTCCCAGTCGTAGGGAGCGAGTGAACGCAGGTCGAGGACCTCGACCTCGGCGCCGCCCGAATCCGCCAGGCGCTTGGCCGCCTGCCGCGAGCGGACCACGGTGGCTCCGTAGGTGATCACGGTGAGGTCGCTCCCCTCGCGGACCGTGGCCGCCTTGCCGAACGGCACCGTGTAGTCGGGGCCGGGGTACGGGGCCTTGTTGTGCGTTTGCCGGTAGAGGTGCTTGTGCTCAAGGAAGATGACGGGGTCGTCGCAGCGGATCGCGGTCCGCAGCAAGCCGTTGGCATCGAGGGCGTTGGACGGCATGACGACGCGCAGGCCAGGGATGTGGGTGAAGAGCACCTCTCCCGACTGCGAGTGGTACGGCCCGCCGCCCTTGAGGTAGCCGCCGCAGGGCACCCGCATCACGACCGGGGCCGACCACTGGTCCCCCGAACGCCAGCGGACGTTGGCCAACTCGTCTCGGATCTGCATGTAGGCGGGCCAGATGTAGTCCAGGAACTGGATCTCCACCACCGGCTTGAGCCCTCGCAGTGCCATCCCGAACGCCCGGCCGACGATGTTGGCCTCCGCCAGCGGCGAGTTGAACACCCGGCGGGACCCGTAGCGCCGCTGCAGGCCGTGCGTGACCTTGAAGACGCCCCCTTTGCCCTTCACCTCGGAGAGCGCCGCCTCGTGGGAGGCGTCGGCGACGTCCTCCCCGAAGACCACGATGCGCTCGTCGCGCTGCAGTTCGTCGCGCAGGCACGCGTTGAGGAGGTCCACCATGGTCTTGGGCGCCGGGTCGTCGAAGGCCGGCGCGCTCGCAAATCGCTCCGAGGTCGGGTCCACGTCGGCGGAGTAGATGAAGTCGGCCCACGAGCTGGGGTCGGGCTGGGGCGCCGCCACCGCCAGCTCGGCCGCCGCGTTGACCTCGGCCTGGACCTCGGCATCGACCTTCTCGAGCTCCTCCTGGCTGACTCCGTAATGCTCGCGGAGCAACTGGGCCGTGCGCACGATCGGGTCGCGCTCCGCCTCGCGTTCCCGCTCGGCGGCAGGTTTGTACAGGCGCTCGTCATCCGAGAGCGATTGCGAGTAGGGGCGCACGACGTGGGCGTGAACGAGGGCCGGCCCCTCGCCCGCGCGGACCCGCGCCACTGCCTCTCCCATGACGCGGTAGGACTCGACGAAGTCGCAGCCGTCCACCTCGAAAACGGCCAGGTTGGGGAAGCCGGAAACAAGCTTGGAGATCGAGCCGCCGGCGGTCTGCACGTCCACCGGGACCGAGATCGCGTACCCGTTGTCCTCGATGACGTAGAGGAGCGGGAGCCGGCGGTTGCACGCCGTGTTCAACGACTCCCAGAACTCCCCCTCCGAGGTTGTGCCATCGCCGAGGGAGACCCACACGACCTCGTCAGGCGCCGCGCCGGCGCGCTGGTCCGCCTTTTCCATGGCGAGCAGGTACTGGCCCGCCTCTGCGAAGCCGACCGCCTGCAGGCACTGCGTGCCGGTGGGCGAGGACGGCGACGGGAGGTGGAGCCGGCGCTGGCCCCAGTGGTTGGGCATCTGCCGGCCGCGCGAGTCTGGTCCGGCCTCGGCACCCACACTGCCGAGGAAGATCTCGTAGGGGGTCATGCCCAGGGCAATCGCCAGGGCGCGGTCGCGGTAGTAGGTGAAGAACCAATCCTTCTCCGCAGAGAGGTGGCGTGAAGCTGCCACCAGCACCGCCTCGTGCCCGACGCCGTTGATCTGGAAGAATGCGAGGTTTTGCTGCTTGAGCTGGATCTCCTTGTCGTCCACGCGCCGCGACGTGAGCATCACGCGGTAGGCGCCGAGGACCTCGGCGAGCGGCAGCACCGCCGGTTCGTTCCTTGCTACCGTGGCCATCCCCACCCTCCTTGCCGGTGCCCTGCGCGGCCGGGCGGGGGGTGAGCCGCGGCCGGGAGCGAGGTCCTCATTCTATTCTGAATTCTTGCCTGGACCGTCGCATTCCCGGCACCTTGCCGCTTCCCCTCGTGCGCCCTACCTTGCTCTCAGGGAGGTCCCAATGGTCAAGCACATCGCGGTTGGTCTCGACGGTTCCGCCAACGCCGCCGCCGCGGAGCGCCTCGCCATCGACCTGGCTCAGCGGCTGCACGGCGTGGCGCACGGCGTCCACGTCATCGATGCCACCTTCCTGGAGGGGGCCTTCATCACCGACATCTCCGGCGCGATGGGCTTCGAGCCGTTCCTGAACCTGCAGGCCCAGATGCGGGCGACCCTCGACGACGTCGCGAAGATGATCCGCGCCGACTTCGGCGCGCGCTGCGAGGCCGCGGGCGAGGAGAGCCAGTTTCATCTCGAGCGCGCCGGCGTGGTACACGGCATCCTCGCCGCAGCCAAGCTCGCGGACCAGCTGGTGCTCGGCCAGCGCGGCGTAAACGCCCGCTTCCACGAGGACCTGCTCGGCTCCACCGCCGAAACGCTGCTCCGCCGGTCGTCGTTGCCCGTGCTCGTAGTTCCCCAGGGCGCCGAGCCGCCGCGCCACCCCCTGGCCGC
>JALHTD010000299.1 GCA_022865555.1 Thermoanaerobaculaceae bacterium
CCCTGCGAGCGGCGCATCTGGGTGGTGGACAACTCGGGTCACCTGAGGCCCGGGGCGTTCCCCGGGGCTGAGATCCTGAATGCCGGTGGCAACCCCGGGTTCGGCGCAGGCGCGAACCTCGGAGTGACCCTCCTGGGTTCCGGCCCATGGGATGCGCTCGTGATCCTCAACAATGACGTCGAGGTGGCGGACGGGTACCTGGACGCCGCGGTCGCCGCACTCTCCCGACCCGGCGTTGCTTTGGCGGGCGGCCCCCTCTACCTGGACCACCCAGGGGGCGCCCTCTGGTACGCGGGCGGTGGGGTGAACTGGCTCACCGGCACGGTCCGGCAGGCAAAATCACGGCGCGTCGCCACCCGGGCACGGACGGCTGGTTTCATCCCGGGTGCAGCGTTCGCGGCTCGCGAGGAGGCGTGGCGCCAGGTCGGCGGCTTCGACCCAAGCTACTTCCTCTACAACGAGGACGTGGACCTCTGCCTGCGCTTGCGCCGGAAGGGGTGGCGGCTGCGGTACGACCCTGCCATGGTCGCCGTGCACCGCCTCGGTGCCGTGACCGGGTCGGCCGCGCGCTCCCCGTTTTACCTTGAGCACATGGCCGCGACTCGCCTGCGGCCGTTCCGCCCCCTTGCGTACCGCCTCTACCTCGCGTTCATGCACACGGGCTACGTGCTTCTGCGCGCACTCCGGCACCGGGCGTTGGCGGGCGAGGGGGGCCGCGAGGCGGCGCGTGCGTTGCTGCGGGGGCACGCGAAGGCGCTCGCGAGCATTCGGCTAGCGCCCCGCGACTCGGCTTGACCCCCTTTTGCACTGTCCCCACAGGGGTTGAGCCTGCGACCCGGTGCAGAAACCACTTGACAACTTCCGGCGCAGGTGTTAGATTTTGGCAGTCTCGCCGGGCGAGTGCCAATCCTCGCCGCGGCGGGCAAGGGTAAATACAACTAGAAAAGGGGGTTAACAATCATGAACGTGCGTCCGCTTCACGACAGAGTTTTCCTCAGGCGCCTCGAGCAGGACGAAGTGGTGAAGGGTGGCATCATCATTCCCGACACCGCGAAGGAGAAGCCGCAGGAAGCCGAGGTCATCGCCGTCGGCCCGGGCAAGCTCGACGACAACGGCAAGCGCATGCCGATCGACGTCAAGAAGGGCGATCGCGTACTCATCGGCAAATACTCCGGGAACGACATCAAGATGGACGACGAAGAGTTCCTCATCGTGCGAGAGGACGAAATCCTCTGCGTGATCGAGAAGAAGAAGTAAGAGGGAGGAGCGAAAATGCCTGCAAAACAGATCGTTTACTCGGAGGACGCCCGTCAGGCCATCCTGCGCGGTGTGAACAAGCTGGCCGACGCGGTCAAGGTCACGCTCGGCCCCAAGGGCCGCAACGTCGTGCTGGAGAAGAGGTTCGGTTCGCCGGTCATCACCAAGGACGGGGTGACGGTGGCGAAGGAGATCGAGCTCAAGGACAAGCTGGAAAACATGGGCGCGCAGATGGTGCGCGAGGTCGCCTCCAAGACCTCGGACGTCGCCGGCGACGGCACCACGACCGCCACGGTTCTGGCGCAGGCGATCATCCGCGAGGGGACCAAGAACGTCACCGCCGGCGCCAACCCCATGGAGCTCAAGCGCGGCATCGACATCGCGGTCAAGAAGGCGGTCGAGGCCATCACCAAGCTCGCCAAGCCGGTCGAGGGCAAGGCCATCGCCCACGTGGGCACCATCTCCGCCAACGCGGACGAGGAGATCGGCAACATCATCGCCGAGGCCATGGACAAGGTTGGCAAGGACGGCGTGATCACGGTCGAGGAGTCCAAGACGATGGACACGCAGCTCGAGATCGTCGAGGGCATGCAATTCGATCGCGGCTACCTCTCGCCGTACTTCGTCACCGACGCCGAGCGCATGGAGTGCGTGTACGAGAACGTCAAGGTCCTGCTGTACGAGAAGAAGATCTCCTCGATGAAGGACCTGCTGCCGATCCTGGAGCAGGTCGCCAAGCAGGGCAAGCCGCTGATGATCGTGGCCGAGGACGTCGAGGGCGAGGCGCTGGCCACCCTGGTGGTCAACAAGCTGCGCGGCACGCTGCAGGTGGTGGGGGTCAAGGCTCCCGGTTTCGGCGACCGCCGCAAGGCGATGCTCGAGGACATCGCGATCCTCACCGGCGGCAAGCTGATCTCGGAGGACCTCGGGATCAAGCTCGAGAACGTCAAGTGGGAGGACCTTGGTGCCGCTCGTAAGGTGACCGTGGACAAGGACGACACCACGATCGTGGTGGACGACGAGGACCCCAAGAAGAAGGAAGCGATCGCCGGGCGGGTGAAGCAGATCCGCAAGCAGGTCGAGGACACGACCTCGGACTACGACCGCGAGAAGCTGCAGGAGCGCCTGGCCAAGCTGGTAGGCGGCGTTGCGCAGATCAAGATCGGTGCGGCCACCGAGACCGAGATGAAGGAGAAGAAGGCCCGCGTCGAGGACGCGCTGCACGCGACCAAGGCAGCCGTCGAGGAGGGAATCGTCCCCGGCGGGGGCGTGGCGTTGCTGCACGCCCAGGCAGAGGTTGAGAAGCTTTTGAAGGAGCACAAGGGCGACATCCGCACGGGGATCCAGATCGTGGTGCGGGCGCTCGAGGAGCCGACCCGCCAGATCATCCACAACGCCGGCCTCGACGAGGCGGCGGTGATCGTGCGCGACATTCGCAAGAGGGGCGGAAACATCGGCTTCAACGCCCAGACCATGGAGCTCGAGGACCTGGTTGCCTCGGGCGTCATCGACCCGGCGAAGGTGACCAAGAACGCCCTCCAGAATGCGTCATCGATCGCGGGGCTGATGCTCACCACCGAGGCTCTCGTGTGTGAGATCCCGGAGGAGAAGCCCGGGGCCCCGCAGATGCCCGGCGGCGGCATGGGGGACATGTACTGACCCGATCGCGCCGGCGCGATCGGGTCATCCTGATGCCCCGCCCCAGCGGGGCAGAAGGATCCCACGGCGCTGGAGCGACGGTGACAAGCGCAGAGAGAGGGCGGGGAGCAATCCCCGCCCTTTTTCTCTCGGGCTTCGCGTTCCCGCATTCCTCTTGCTGAGCGGAACGGCTGGGCTCACATCTGCGGCTCGGTGGCTGCCGGCTACTTCAGGGGCA
>JALHTD010000300.1 GCA_022865555.1 Thermoanaerobaculaceae bacterium
CGAGGTGCCCTGGAAGCAGGTGTTCCAGGGATGCCGCCTGTTCCACGTCAGCGGCATCACCCCCGCCCTGAGCGACACCGCGGCGGCGGTCACAGCCGAGGCCATCACCGCCGCCAAGGCCGCCGGCGCACTGGTCAGCTATGACCTCAACTATCGGGTCAAGCTTTGGACGAAGGAGAAGGCCCGGCAGGTCCAGACTCCGTTCATGGAAGACGTGGACATCCTGATCACGACCGAGGAAGACGTCGAGAGGGTCTTTGACATCACCGGCAAGGACTACCGGGAGGTCGCCCAGGCCCTGGCCGAACGCTTCCATCTGAAGGTGGTCGCCATCACGCTTCGAGGCACCCCCTCCGTGTGGCGGAACACCTGGTCGGCGCTTGCTTATGCCGACGGCAAGTTCTACGACGATGTGACTCACGAGGTTGAGGTCGTCGATCGAGTTGGCTCGGGCGATACCTTCAGTGCCGGTTTCCTGTATGGCTACCTGACCCAAGGCATCGAGCGCGGCCTCAAGGTCGGGAACGCCTTCGCCGCCCTCAAGCACACCGCCTGGGGTGACTTCAACTGGACAACGCTGGAGGAGACCGAGTCCCTGATCAAGGGCGCCGGCCTCCGAATCGTGCGCTAGGAGATGCAGATGGGGCGTGAGCATCACGTGCAGTGGATCGAGCGGACGGGACTGATCGCCATCGTCCGGCTGGACAGCCCGGCCGAGCTTGTCCAGGCGGCCAAGGCGATTGCCCTCGGTGGGGTATCGGTGATCGAGTTCACGCTGACCACCCCGGGAGCGTTGCGAACCATCGAGGAGGCAGTGAAGGCTCTGGGTCGTGATGTCCTGATTGGCGCAGGCACGGTGCTGGATGCCGAGACGGCGCGGGCCGCCATCCTGGCCGGTGCGGAATTCGTGGTCGCGCCCACGCTGAACACGGATGTCATTGAGATGTGCCACCGCTATGACAAGGTGGTGATCCCGGGGGCGTACACCCCTACGGAGATCCTCACCGCCTGGGAGCACGGCGCCGATTTCGTCAAGCTCTTCCCCGCCGAGGTCGGCGGGCCAGCCTATCTCAAGGCGGTGCGGGCACCCCTGCCGCAGGTCAAGCTGATCCCGGTCGGCGGCGTCTCCCTGGAGACGGCCAAAGCCTTCCTGCGCGCCGGGGCCGCCGCCCTGGGGGTCGGATCGAATCTCGTGGACAAGAAGGCCGTGGCCGAGGGCCGCTTCACGCAGCTGACGACCATCGCTCAGGCGCTGAGCAAGGTGGTGGACGAGGCAAGGCGCGGTGATTGAGCGGCACGTTACCTTCCGCATTCGGCCGGGCAAGGCCGAGGAGTTCGTGTCCTACTTCGGTTCAGCGTATGCGCCCGCCATGGCCAGGCAGGAGGGTTTCTGCGGCGCCGAAATCATCCGGCCGGACGACCTGACCGATGCCCTGGTCATGGTCTTGCGCTTCGCCAGCGCCGAAGCCGCCCAGGCCTGGCGGGATAGCGCGGCCCACAAGGAGTTGTCTCCCACGCTCAAGTCCCTGTACCAGAGCAGCGAAGTTCGGGTCCACGAGGTCCTGGCCGAACAACCAGGGCCTGACCGATTGCGGTGAACTGACGGCTCGGTCGGCTGGCGACACAAGCAGGCGGAGGCAGCATGGCGACACTCGAGCTGCGGCGCGAAGACATCGGACCTCTGCTGGAAGGCCTGGCGATCTTCGGCACCGGCGGTGGAGGCTCGCCGGCCTGGGGTAAGGCGATTCTGGAGAACGATTTCGCCTGCGGGAGAACTCCGAAGCTTGTCGACCTGGAGGCGATCGCCGATGCCAGCACGGTCGTCAGCGGCGGGATCATGGGTTCGGTCAAGGTGCTCGAGCAGATGGGCACCGAGAAGATCATGCGCCACTGGGAAGAGAGATTCGAACTACTGGAAGTCACCCGGGTGATGGAGAAGCTCCTTGGCAAGCCGATCGAGCACTTGGTTCCCTTTGAAGTCGGCGGTCTGAACACTCCCGTGATCCTTTCCCTCGGCGCCCGAATGGGAGTACCCGTGATTGACGGGGACGCCCTCGGGCGCTCGGCTCCCGAGACCCAGATGACCTCTTTCATCGGCCACGGGGTCAGCCTGACCCCCATGCCGCTGGTGGATATGCAGGGCAACGTGGTGGTCGTGCAGAGCGCAACCGATCCAACTTTCCCGGATCAGGTCGGTCGGTTTGTGATTTCCCGGGGCGGCGGCCTCGGCGCCAACAACCACTATCCAATGAGCGGGAAGACGGCCAAGCGCGTGATCATCCCGAACACGATCAGCGGATCGTTGCGCCTGGGCAAGACCGTCGCCGATGCCCGCAAGGCGGGAACCGACCCGGTGGCTGCCGTCGCCGGAGCGGTTGGCGGCAGGGTGGTCTTCCAGGGCGAGATCTCCGCGCTGCAGGAGGAGGAGGCCCTTGGCTTCTACTTCACGACGGTCGTGCTGAAAGGCCACGCCGGGTATGCCCAACACACGGCCGAGCTGGTGATCAAGAACGAGAC
>JALHTD010000301.1 GCA_022865555.1 Thermoanaerobaculaceae bacterium
GATCCCGCGCACGTCATCGCGGTCGCGTTCCCTGTCCGAGACGATCTTGTGGAGAACGAGATCCTCGGCGGTGCAGAAAGGCACGGACTCGGCCTCGACCAGGTGGCTCACGGCGCGCCCGATCGCCTCGCGCTCGAAAGGGAGCAGGCCGAAGATCAAGTCAGCCTTGACGCCCGCGAGATCGACGGGAAGAACGCGCGTCTGCTGCACGAAACGTTCCGGGTCCTCCGCGAGGCAGGTGAACCGGGAGCACAACGAGCGGACAAGGTCGGGGATCATGGGCTCCTCGACCCAGAGCGTGAGATCGATGTCGAGTGTGGCCCGCGGCACGCCCCACAACGCGTTGGCCAGGCCGCCGATCACCATGTGGGGCACGGCGAGGTCGGCGAGGGCGTGGTGCAACTCAGCGAGCGCCTGGGCGATCGCGGTCAGCGCGGCACCTCCAGGAGGGCGAGACACTGCTGCATATGGCGCACGCCGGCGTAGCCGTCTTCGTTGATGCGCGGCACAACAGCATCGGGCGGCACCAGGCTGCGGATTGCGTCAAGCTGCGCGAACACGTCCGGCGCCGAACGGTGCGGCTGGCACCGCTCCCACGCCTCGTATGCAGCCAGGGCACGGCGTCGACGCAGCATCAGGGCGCGGAGCTCGTTCTCTGTCGTCACGGCGCTTAGTTCCTCAGTTAGTTTAACTTATCGTGGAGTCGGGGGCAAGCGGTTTGCTTGCCGTCGTGCTCCGGGCAAGCACCGAATGCGCGCGGGATGTGCCCTCACCCCGGCCCTCTCCCGGTGGGAGAGGGAGAAAGACGAGAGAGGCCGGCGCGGAGCGTCGGCCCCAGATCAACTCTCTCGCAAGGACGTTCCTCGCGGTGGTCTTTGTCTCTGTGGGGCACGCGCTCCGCGCGTGCCTGTGACAGGGCTTGCAGGAGCCGGCGAGAGCACGCCCGGAGGGCGCGCTCCACAGAGACAGACGCCGGCCCCACATCGTTTAGGGCAATTGATGAAAGAGACTGAGCACGCGCGGGGCGCGTGCTCCACAGAAGAAGGAACGGAACGGCCGGGTTACGGGCGGTCGAGGAGGTAGGCGAACCCCATGCCGCCGCCGATGCACATGGTGACGATTCCGCGCTTGGCGTTGCGGCGCTTCATCTCGCCCAGAATCTTGCAGGTCAGCACCGCGCCGGTGGCGCCCAGTGGGTGGCCGGTGGCGATGGCGCCGCCGTTGACGTTGGTCTTCTCGGGGTCCAGCTTGAGCTCGCGCGAGCAGTAGATGGACTGGCTGGCGAACGCCTCGTTGATCTCCACGAGGTCCACGTCCTCGAGCTTGACCTTGGCCTTCTTGAGCAGCTTGGGCACGGCCTTGGTCGGGCCGATCCCCATGATGTCGGGGGGCACCCCGGCCACCGCCCAGTGCTGGACGAAGGCGACCGGCTCGAGCCCCATCTTGGCGGCCCTCGTGTCGGACATCACGACCACCGCGGCGGCGCCGTCGTTGATCTGCGAGGAGTTGCCGGCGGTGACCGTTCCGCGCGGGTCGAAGGCGGGCTTCAGTTTGGCGAGCGCCTGCAGGGAGGTGTCGGCGCGCGGGCCCTCGTCGGTGTCGAAGACGAAC
>JALHTD010000302.1 GCA_022865555.1 Thermoanaerobaculaceae bacterium
CTGATCGAATGTCTGCATACCATCCGCTTCACCCTTTTCCATGATCGCCTTGATTTCATGAAATTCGCCTTTGCGAATCAGCTCAGAGATGTAAGGCGAATTGATGAGAATCTCGCAGGCGGGGAGGCGGACCTGCCCGTCGGCCCGGTTGACCAGCTGCATCGAGACGACCGCGCGAAGCACCTGCGCGAGTTGCGAGTGAATCTGGTCCTGCTGGTCGGGGGGGAACGCGTCGATGATCCGGTCGATGGTCTGGCTTGCGCTGTTGGTGTGCAACGTCGAGAACACCAGATGCCCCGTCTCGGCCGCGGTGAGCACCGTGGACATGGTCTCGATGTCGCGCATTTCGCCCACCATGATCACGTCGGGGTCCTGCCGCATGGTGTTGCGCAGAGCCTCGTGGAAGGCGGGCGTGTCGGTCCCGACCTCGCGCTGCGACATGGTGGCCATGTGGTCGCCGAAGAGGAACTCGATCGGGTCCTCGATGGTCACGATGTGGCACGGCCGGGTCTTCCCTATGTCCTGGATGATCGCTGCAAGAGTCGTGGACTTGCCAGAGCCGGTCGGGCCGGTGATCAGCACGAGACCGGCGGGGTAGTGAGTGAAGGTGCCCACCACCTCGGGCAGGTTCAGCTCGTCGTAGTTCTTGATGTCGAAAGGGATGCGGCGGAACACGGCCGCGATCGAGCCACGCTGCTGGTAGATGTTGCAGCGAAAACGCGCGACGCCCATCACACCGTAGCCCAGATCCACCGACTGCCGTTCCTCGAACTTCTTCCGCTGGAACGCGTTGAGCAGCGGCATCACCATCTCCTCGATGTCCTTCGGCTTCAACGCCACCGACTTGATGGGGACCAGCTTGCCCTGGAGCCGCAGCAGCGGCGGACGCGTCGGCTTGAGGTGCAGGTCAGATGCGCCCTTCTTGGTCATGAACTTGAGCAGATCATCGAGGGACAGCGGCGCGTCCATTACACGAATCTATCATCGGCCGCCGGGTGGGTCAACGAAACTCCTTCTCCCGGAGGAATCGTCGCGCCTGGGCACCGGTGCGGACCTCACCGCAAGCCTGCGCGAGGCGCAGCGCCCGAACCGCGGCCGCCCGCGCCGGTCCTGCCGGCAGCGCCAGCAGGTTGGCGATCTCGTCCCCGGAGAGCAGGGGAGGCCGCGAGGAGAAGCGCCGCCACCAGCGTACGAGCGCCACGCCCGCGTCCCGGGTGGTGTTGCCCGCCGTCGCGGCCCGTGCGACGGCCCATGCCACGGCGGGCTGGAGCAACTCGTCGGCCTCCGCGGCCATGCCGCGCTCCGCCGCGGCATCCCGGCCGAGAACGGCGAGCAGCCGCTCTCCGCTGGCGGCTGCCGCTGCGGCTCTCTGGGCGGCACGGGTCGGGAAGCCGATGGCCGCGAGGGCCGCGGCTGCGGCCGGCGCCTCCCACGCGTCAGGGAAGCCCGCGCTCGGGCTTGCGAGGACCGCGACCGCGACCTCGACGGCAGCGCGGGCGACCGCTCCGCCCGCGTGTTGGAGAACCCCGAGCTCCCCCGCCAGTCGCGCCGCCGCCTGCACACGGGTGTAGCCCCGCCAGGCGGGGAGCATCGCTTCCATGACCCCGATCCTGGCGGCGACCAGGAGTGAACGCTCCACACCCGGACCGCCGAGGAGGAGACGGAGCTCCTCGCACACGCGCTCTCGGGCCACCGAGCGCAGGCCGGGAGCTGCCGCGCCGAGTTGCTTCTCGCTCTCCGCCGTGAGCCGGAGCTGGGGGTGGGTGGCGAACAGGCGCACCCCCCGCAGCACTCGTAGCGGATCGGAGACCAGGTTCTCCTTTCGCACTACCCGGATCCGCCCGGCGGCCAGGTCGTCGAGCCCTCCGACCAGGTCGAGCAGCGGGCCGCGCGGGAGCCGCCAGAAGAGCGCGTTCACCGTGAAGTCACGCCGGAAGATGTCGTGCTCGATCCCGCCTTCGATTCCCCAGAGATCCGCCTTGTGCCGCCCGCCCGCCACGCGCCAGGTCACGAGCGGCGGCCGCCCAAGGGGGAAGCAGCGCCCCCCGAGGTGGGCTGCGAGCGCCTCGGCTGCGGCCCGCGGATCACCTGTGACCGCCAGGTCGAGGTCATGGGTGGGCAAGCCCAGCAGGCGGTCCCGCAACGAGCCTCCCGTGAGGAACGTCTCGCCGCCGTCCCAGACTTTCGCGAGCCGGCCCAGGAGCGGGGAGGCGAGCAGGCGCCGGGCGGCTTCTGGCCCCGTCAACCTGCCCCCGTCCACAGCGGCAGCTCGAC
>JALHTD010000303.1 GCA_022865555.1 Thermoanaerobaculaceae bacterium
GAATCATGAGAACCTCACGCACACAAAACGTTCTCGCCGCCGTGCTCAAAGGAAACAATATGAAGAACCTGCTCATCATTACAGCAGTGCTTGAAGCGGGGGCCGGCCTTGTGATGGTGGCGCTTCCGTTGCTACCGGCCACGCTAATGCTCGGTTCATCGCTCGATACCCCTGTTGCGTTGACTGTGGCACGCGTGGCCGGAGTAGCGCTGCTCGCCCTGGGAGTCGCCTGCTGGCTCGCGCACCACGACGGGCAGAGCCCCGCCGCGAGAGGGTTGGTTGGCGGAATGGTGGTTTACAACGCTGGCGTCTTCACGGTCCTCGTTTATGCGGGCATAGGCTTAGGACTTTCCAGCAGCGGCCTTTGGCCAACCGTTCTGGTTCACGCGGCCATGACCGTCTGGTGCGTCATGAGTCTGCTAAATAAGCCGGCGCAAATCATCGAGTAAGTGAATTAACTTGGAAAGGCCATTACCATGAAAGCCACGCATATCCGAAACCTCATCGCCGCCGCCTTCGCTGGCGCGCTTGCTTTGGCCGGCTGCACTCACATCGGCCCCAAGGCCGTTGCTGTGGACCGTTTCGACTACAGCACGGCCATCGCCGACTCGTGGAAGCAGCAGACGCTCCTCAACATCGTTAAGCTCCGCTACACGGATCTGCCGGTTTTCGTGGACGTCGCGTCCATCGTCAGCGGCTACTCGTTGCAGACCGGCGTGAACGTCGGCGGCACCATCTCATCCGAAAAGGCGATCCAGGGCAATTTCGCGTCGGTCGGCGGGCAAGCCATCTACACCGACCGGCCCACCATCACCTACGTGCCGCTGACCGGGGAGAAGTTCCTGCGCGGACTCATCACGCCCATCGATCCGAAGAACATCTTCTTCATGCTCCAGACCGGCTATGCGGCGGATTTCATCCTGGCGCTGACCGTCGAGTCGCTCAACGGTGTGCGCAACCGCTCGGCCGGCGGGGGCACGGTGCGGGAGGCGGACCCGGAGTTCATCCGCGTGCTGCAACTGCTGCGCGAGGTGCAGGCTGCCGGCGCGTTCGGGATGCGCGTGGAGGAGGACAAGGCCAAGGGCTCGACCGCCGTGCTGTTCTTCCGGCGCGACGACGTCCCCGCCGACATCATGGGGAAGACGGCTGAGATCCGGCGGTTGCTCAAGCTGCCGGAGGGCCAGCAGAAATACGCGCTCACCTATTCGCCGGTGCGCGGGGCGGAGGACGAGCTGGCCGTCAACAGCCGGTCCATGCTGCAGATTCTGGCGGCCTTCGCGAGCTACATCGACGTGCGGAGGCGCACCTGAAGGAGCATCGCGCGACGCCCGCCTTCGAAAATGCAGCCCCGGAAAGCCGGCAGGACGTGGTGCGGATTCACAGCGGCAGGGAGAAGCCGGCGGACGCATATGCCGCCGTGCAGTACCTCGATCACTGGTTCTGGGTTGACGACGGCGATTGGAAGACGAAGCGCGCGCTCACGGCGGTCATGTTCTTCTTCACTTTGGCGGACACCGGCGTCGCCGAGCGGCTGCCGTTGATCACCATCCCGGCGCAATAGTCGCGCGAAGGAACGTGGAGCCGCGCGAGCTCGAGGGGCTCACGCTCGCGCACCGGGCCACCGCACCAGGGGCAGCGCGCCTTGGGGTCTTCCGCTGCCCGAGTGTCCGCGCGGGTAGCCCAGCACCCACCTCCGCGAAATCACGGCCGCCGATGTGCCGGTCGCGGCGTGTGACCAGGCGAAGAAGCTCGAGTCGTGAACCTGTCGGTCGTCGGCCGCTGAACAGAGGAGCTCGAGAGAGGTCTCGAGAGCACCTCACCGAACTGCTGCGGCCGCTCAACGAGCAAACAACGACCAGAGACCGACAAGGCTTGCGACCGCAAGGAGCAGAGCGACAATCACGCTTAACGGCCAGTGGGTCAGGACCGGCACCTCGTTCCTCCTCAGCCTGCGCAGCGTCCGCAGGTGCGAGCCGCCCGCAAGGAGTGTCGCGGCGATTCCGAGGACGACGAGCGAAGTGCCGAAGCGGATGGCGCCTTCGTGCAGCCGGATGGTCTCCGAACTGGAGTTTGACATTCGTAGCGAACCGAAAAACGCCACCATCCCGAAGCCGAATGTCGCCATGGTCAGGGTGGTTCGAATCCAGGCCAGCGTAGCCCGGTCGAGAGCGAGTTTCGTCCGAAAGGCCGCCAGGCTCGTGCGACGCTCGGCCAGGCCCACGCGGGGGTCGGCCGTGCTGGGGGGTTCCTGGATCATGAACACCTCCTCTGACCGCGCCTCGGCGTGTTCGGCGCTTTACCAGTATTCCCTTCGGCGGGCCCAGCACCGCGCCTCATCGTCACGCCGGCCAAACACCAGGGCCTTTCATGGCATGATGATGAACCGAGGCACCGCGGCCGCGCAAGCACTCCGGCCGGCGTGACGCTGCAAGCTCTTGTGCGGTACCCATGTCCGGGAACACGCCGTCGGAGAGCCGGCAGGACGTGGTGCGGATTCACAGCAGCACGGAGAAGCCGGCGGACGCATATGCCGCCGTGCAGTACCGCGATCACTGGTTCTGGGTTGACGACGGCGATTGGAAGA
>JALHTD010000304.1 GCA_022865555.1 Thermoanaerobaculaceae bacterium
CGGGTCTCCTTCGACGGCCGCCAGTACTTCTGAGATCGCGCGGGCCAGGCGCCCCTCGTTCACTTTCGCTTGACCGCGGGGAGTACCTTCTTGCGCAGGCGGAGCGAGACCGGGGTGACCTCGAGAAGCTCGTCCTCCGCAAGGAACTCCAGCGACTGCTCGAGGCTCATCACCCGTGGGGGGACCAGGTGGATCGCCTCGTCAGCGGTGGAGGCCCGCATGTTGGTGAGCTTCTTCTCCTTGGTGATGTTGACGTCGAGGTCGGCCTCGCGGGCGTTTTCGCCGACGACCATGCCTTCGTAAACCTCGTCGCCAGGGGAGATGAACAGCTCGCCCCGGGCCTGCAGGTGCTCGATGGCGTTGCCGGTGGCACGACCGGCGCGGTCGGCGACCAGGGCGCCTGTGCCCCGGTGCGCGATCTCCCCCTGCCACGGCTCGTAGCCGTCGAAGAGGTGGTTGGCGATGCCGGTGCCCTTGGTGTCGGTGAGGAACTCGCTGCGGAAGCCGATGAGGCCGCGGGAGGGAAGGCGGAAGTCCATGCGGACGCGGCCGGTGCCGTGGTTCACCATCTTGGTCATGCGGCCGCGCCTCATCCCGACCTTCTGCGTGACTACGCCGATGAACACCTCGGGGCAGTCCACCACGAGCGCCTCCATGGGCTCGTGGCGCGCGCCGTCGATCTCTCGGCTGAGCACCTCCGGCTTGCCCACGGACATCTCGAACCCCTCGCGGCGCATCATCTCGACCAGGATCGCAAGCTGCAGCTCGCCGCGCCCGGAGACCTTGAAGCTGTCGGCGGAGTCGGTGGGCTCGACCCGGATGGAGACGTTGGTCAGCGTCTCGCGCTCGAGGCGCTCCTTGATCTTCCTCGAGGTGACGTGCGCGCCCTCGCGCCCTGCCGTCGGCGAAGAGTTGACGCCGATCACCACGGCGATCGTCGGCTCGTCCACCAGGATCGGGGGCAACGCCTGCGGGTTCTCGCGGTCGGAGAGGGTCTCGCCGATGCCGACGTTCTCGAGCCCCGCCACGGCCACGATGTCCCCCGGGCCCGCCTCGGGGATCTCGACCCTCTTGAGTCCCTGGTAGCCGTACAGCCCGGTCGTGCGGATCTGGGCGACGCTGCCGTCCCTCCCGCACAGCGAGACGTCCTGCCCCCTCGAAAGCGTTCCGTTGAACACGCGTCCGATGGCGAGCCGGCCCACGTAGTCGTCCCAGTCGAGGTTGGTCACCAGCAGCTGGAGCGGCATCGCCGGGTCGAAGCGGGGGGCGGGGACCGAGCGAAGGATCTCCTCGAACAGCGGTTCGAGGGTCGTCTCGGGCCCCCCGGGCGAGGGGCTGCAGGTGCCCCTGCGCGCGTTGCAGTACAGCACCGGGAAGTCGAGCTGGTCCTCGGTGGCGTCGAGGTCGATGAACAGGTCGTACACCTCGTTGAGCACGGCCTGGGGACGCGCGTCGGGCCGGTCGATCTTGTTGATCAGGACGATCGGTGGCAGGTTGGACTCGAGTGCCTTTCGGAGCACGAAACGCGTCTGGGGCAGCGGGCCCTCGCTCGCGTCCACCAGTAGCAACACCCCGTCAACCATCTTGAGCGTGCGCTCCACCTCTCCGCCGAAATCGGCGTGGCCGGGCGTGTCCACGATGTTGATGCGGGTCCCGCGGTAGGTGATGGCGGTGTTCTTCGCCATGATCGTGATGCCCTTCTCGCGCTCGAGGTCGATGGAGTCCATGACCCGCTCCATGACCGACTCGTTGTCGCGGAAGATCCCGCTCTGCCACAGCATCGCGTCCACGAGCGTGGTCTTGCCGTGGTCCACGTGCGCGATGATCGCGACGTTTCGGATCCCTTCACGTGCTTCGCTCGCCATCTCCTGCAGCCTCGCCTTTCGACAGCCGCCGGCCGAGAGAGGCCGGCGCCGGAAAAACAAAATCACCGGCTGATCGCCGGCGTGGGGAGAGCTTAGCACGTTTGCGGGTGGCGCCTCAACGCGGCTCTACTCTTCTCCTCTTGCCTCCTGCCTTTTGCCTATTGCCTATTGCCTGCCTCTCTACTCGTGCCCGGCCATCAGGCGCCAGGCCACCAGGCGGTTGGTCATGGCGCGGATGCGGCGGCAGAGGATCTGGCAGAGCAGGGACAGGAACTGGTGCGCCGCGTCGGGGTCCATCTCCAGCACCTCTTCGACACGGTGGCGGTCCACGGTGAAGACCGTGCATCCGGAGGTGTGGGCGCGCGCGTCGGCGCTGCGGGGCTCGGCGTCGATGAGCGCCATCTCGCCGAAAACCTCGCCGCGCCCGAGGATGGTCAGGGCCTCCTCACCCATGCCCTGAAGGTGCCGCGATATGCGCACCTGCCCGTCCACGACGATATAGAGCTTGTCCCCCTGCTCGCCCTCGCCGAAGATCAGGGTGTCGGGTGCGAAGCGCTCCTCCTGCGAGTAGGTGGCCAGGAGACGCAGCTCCGCCGCCGAGAGCCCCTGCTCCCGGAGCAGGTCCACCTTGGCCGACTGCTCGAGGAAGACGCGCTCGCCCGGCTTGCCGACCCCGCTCTGGCCGGGCGAAGCCCCTGGCGTGATGATCTCGGTCATGGCGCTGTTGGCGGCGCGGACCTTCGCCGCGAGCGAGTGCCAGAACGACCACAGCAGCGAGACGCCCAGATCCCGGTTGCGGGTGACGAGTCGGTCCAGGTCGGCGGCCGGGAAGCGCAGCACCGCTCCGGCCTCCACCCCCAGGATCGTGGACGATCTGGGCTTGTTGTCTATGAAGGAGATCTCGCCGAGGATCTCGCCGACTCCAGGCGTGCTCAGAACCTGGGTCCCGATCGGCGTGACGCGAATCTCCTGGAGCGTGCCCTCCATCACCATGAAGATGTCGCGGTCGTCCTGGCCTTCGCGAGTGAGCGCCTGGGCGTGCGCCAGCTTCTCGCGGTGCCCGAACTGGGCAAGCTGGACGAGGTGCACGTCGGAGAAGTGCCGGAAGACCCGGAATCGTCGCAAGTCGAGGGCCACTCGAAGCAGCTCCTCGCGCTTCGGGGCCGTCACGGGTTTCTGGGCATAGCCTTCGGTCAGCGTCAGCGCCGAGAACAGCCGGGCGCGGGTGAGGGCGACCTGTTCGCTGGCGCGCTGCAGCGCCGCGGCACGCTGCCGGTGAAGCTCGGTGAGGTCGTCCTTGGAGAGCCGGCAGAGCGCCGAGAGGGTCTCCACGCGCCGCCGCGTCGCCACCTCCTCGGCCTCGCCGAGGCCCTGGGTGAGCAGCAGCGCGTCCAGGGCGTGGCGGAGCGCCTCTGCGTAGTCCTCCAGCTCGAGCGCGATGCGGGCCGCCTCGATCGCGAGCTTCCGGTCGAGGGGGTTGAGGCGCCGCGCCTGGACGAACTCTTCGAGGGCCGCCCTCAGGTCGCGGCGGCGCAGGTGCAGGTAGCCGGACCCGGCGTAGGCCAGGTAGTGGAAAGGTGCCCGGAGCTTGGCGAGGTCGAACATCTCCTGGGCACGGGTGAGCTCGCCGCGCGCCTCGAGGATGCGGGCCATGCCGACCGCGTGCGAGGCCTCGAGGTTGTGGCGCTTGTGCTCGCGCTCGGTGTCCTCGGTGGAGCTCGCGACGCGCCTGAGGATCGCCGCGCGCTGGCGATACGGGTCTCCCCGCGGGGTCAGGCTGGCCGCCAGCTCGTAGATTTCGGCCGCCAGCCCGGGCTGCCCGACGCGCTCCGCCTGCTCGGCGAGCGCCGCCAGACGCTGGGCGAAAACCGGGTGAGGCCGGACGTCGCTAGTACTCATGATGGCTCAGAACCCATTGATATCCTAAGATCTGCCCGTGAAGGTGTCAAACCCTTTCTCGGCATCCGGCAGTCCCGGGGCCCGTCCGAGGCTGGTTTCCTGCCGCTCGTGCCCGCGGTTGGTGGCGTGGCGGGAGCAGCAGGCGGAGCTCGTGCCCCCGCGATTCCGGGGGTGGGTCGCACATCACGGGTTCTGGGGGAGGCCGGTGCCGGCGTTTGGCGACCGCGACCCCTGGCTGGTGATTGTCGGGCTGGCCCCTGCGGCCCAGGGGGCGAACCGGACGGGAAGGATGTTCACCGGCGACCGCTCTGGTGACTTCCTCTACGCGGCGTTGCACCGCGCGGGCCTGGCAAGCGCCCCGCGCAGCGAGCACAGGGGTGACGGCCTGTCCCTTTCGGGCGTGCTGATCAGCGCGCCGGTGCGCTGTGCGCCGCCCCGGAACCGGCCCAGCCCCGCCGAGGCCTCCCGCTGCCGCGTGTACCTGCGTGCCGACCTCGCGCGGTGCCGCTCGCTGCTGGTGGTGCTGGCCCTGGGGTGCCTCGCCCACGACAGCGTCCTGCGCCTGCTGCGCGAGCAGGGCGCCGTGCTGCCGGACGGAATCCGGTTCGGCCATGGTGCGTTCTGGCGCCTGCCGGGCGGCGTGTTCCTTGTGGACTCCTATCACGTCTCCCAGCAGAATACGTTCACCGGTCGCCTCACGGCCGCGATGTTCGACGAGGCGCTGCGGCGCTGCCGCGCGCTGGCTGCCGGTTTGGAGGAGGGGAGATGAGCGCTGCCGCAGCGAAGACCAACCGCCTGGTTCTGGCCCTCAAGCTCGGTCGGGCCCACTACACGACGATCGTCGTGACGGCCACGCTCGCGGGCGTTCTGTACGTCTACTGGCGGGGGGAGCAGGTTTACTGGGTGAACCTGCCGCTGGCCGTGCTCGGGGCGTTCTTCGCGCACGTGGCCGCCAATGTGATCAACGACGTGTACGACTTCCGGTCCGGCGTGGACACCCTTGCCCCGACTCGCGACTCTCCCGACTTCGGTGGCTCGAACGTCCTCACCGGCGGCCTCATGACCGCGGGGGAGGGCTTCGCCTGGGGCGTCGGCTTCGGTGTGGTGGCGCTGGCGTTCGGAGCGCTGATCGCGCTGTCCGCCGGCTGGGGCGTCTACCTGCCCGCCCTCGCCGGTGCGCTCATCGCCTTCGAGTACGTTGCGCCGCCGCTGCGCTTCGGGTACGTGGGCCACGGCGTGGGCGAGCTCGGGATCCTGATTGCGTTCGGCCCCCTGACCGTCGGCGGGGCCGGGTGGGCGGCCGGCGGAAGGTGGAGCTGGGGTGCGGCCGCCACGGGGCTCTTCGTTGGGATCAACATCGTCGCCATCCTCTACTGTCACCACTTCACCCACCCGGAGGCCGACCGCGAGGTTGGGAAGATGAGCCCGGTGGCTGTTCTCGGCAAGGCGGCGGCGCTGCGCCTCGCCTGGCTTCTGCCGGCGCTCTCCGCGGGAATACTCATCGCTCTCGTCGCGGTACGCGTCCTGCCGGCACTTGCCCTGCTGGCCCTCGTGGCGCCGGTGATGTTCTCGCTGGCTCTCGCGAGGACGAAGGCGGATGCGAGCATCGAGGCTTTCGGCAACCTCACCCGCGCCGCGGCCGGCGCGGCCACGGTGGGGGGTGCAGTGCTGGCGCTGGCGCTGCTCGTGGCGCGCCTGCTCGGGTGGTGAACGCGATCGCGGAGGTGATTTGTGGTGGAAGCCGAGGGACACAGGTTCCCGTTTGACGGGGTCGAAAAGGTCGCGCCGGGTCTCCTCGAGACTTTTCCCTACGAGTACCCGGAGCGGGAGGCCGAGATCGTGATCTCGACCGACGAGTGGAACTGCGTGTGCCCGTTCTCGGGGCTGCCCGACTTCGGCACCCTCACGGTCCGTTACGTGCCCGAAAAGCTCTGCCTCGAGCTCAAGTCCCTCAAGTACTACCTGACCACCTACCGCACCGTCGGGATCTACCAGGAGCACGCCGCCAACCGGGTACTCGAGGACCTCGTGGCGGCCTGCAGTCCGCGCCGGATGGAGATCGCCCTCGACTACCGTGTCCGTGGCGGCATCCACACCCTCGTGACCGTGCGACACTCATGAGGGAAGCCAAAAGGCGACAGCTCACAGCTAACAGCTCACACCCCCGCATGCCGACAAACCCGCTTTCTCGTCTTGGCGTCTGGCTGTCAGCTGTCGGCTGTGAGCTGGGCGGGTGGGCGGGGGTCTACTTGCCCCGCTGGCGGTGGACCAGGATCCAGGCGCCGTCGTCGCGCAGCTCGAAGACGTCGCTGGACCAGCCCTCCTCGGTGTGACGGACGCCGGAGTCCTTCCAGCTCTTGACGTACCGGTAGCTTGCAATGGCGCTCGCGCCGTACACCCGCACCACCACCTGCTCGAAGCGAAGCTCCTTGACCTGACCCGCTCGCTCCCGAAGGCGGCGGATGGGCTCCAGGTAGCCGAACGAGCCGGAAACCCTGTATCCCCCTTCGATCACCGTGAACGAGGCAGCGATGCGATCGGCGAGGGTGTCGACGTCGAGGAACAGCTCGCCCTTGCGGAGCTCCTGCAGGGTGGCGGAGACGACAGCCTCGGGTTCTGCGCGAACCTGAGCCGGAGAAAGATGAAGCAGGGTCAGCGCAAACAGCGCCAGGGGAAGGGATGGCAGCATGCCCCCATTGTAGCCGCGCGGGGCTAGCGGCCGGCGCCGGAGAGCATGAGCTCCTCCAGCTTGCGCC
>JALHTD010000305.1 GCA_022865555.1 Thermoanaerobaculaceae bacterium
CCGCGGATGAAGTAGATCACCGCGAGGTTGGCGTACGCCTGCGCGTGCCCCGGGAAGGCGCCGATCTCCCGGCCGTAGGCGGCCGCCGCCTCGTCGGGCCGGTTCAGGCGCGCCAGCGCGTCGGCCCGGAGGAACTCGAGGTTGAAGACCTGCGGCTGCTTGAGCTCGCGCGCCCGCGCCTCGGCCTGGTTCACGATCTCCAGCGCCCGCCCGGGATCGCCCGCACGCAGCCGCACCTCCGCCACGATCAGCATGGCCGAGGGCTGGGGGTTGCGCCCGCTCGCCGCGGCCTGCGCCTGCTCCGCGGCGGAGGCGAAGTCCCCGCGGGCGAGCGCGACGCGGGCCAGCAGCTCGTGCGCCTTGGTCGGCACCTGCTCGAGGGCGCGCCTTGCGGCTGCATCGGCTTCCGGCAAGCGCTTCCGCCGCAGCTCCACGTAGCCGAGCGAGATCGAGATGTCGGGAAGGAAGACCGGCGAGCGGTCGAGCACCTGCTGGTAGGCGGCGGTCGCCTCCTCGTCGAAGCCGGCGTCGAACAGCACCTCGCCGAGCTTGATCCACACGTCCACCATCCCCGGGTTGTCCTGGAGGATGGAGCGGAGCGCCGCGACCGCCCTCGCGTAGTCCTTGTTCTCGGCGAGCTTCCACCCCTGCTGCATCCGGACGAGGTAGTTGAGGTTGTCCACCGGGTTGGGAAGCGACTTCACCCCGCTCTGGTCGCGCAGGCCGCCGATGTAGCCGAGTGCCGCCAGGCGCCGCAGGGTTTCCTGGTCCACCGGCGCCGGCCTCTCGTTGCCCTGCGGGAAGCGCTGCAGCTCCGCGGCCATGCGCGACGCGGTGGAGGCTTCGCTCCCGATCAGGTCCCGCCTCTCCGCGGGATCCGCGACGATGTCGTAGAGCTCCGGGCGGGGCCCGTAGATGTAGTGATACCGGGCGCTGAGCAGGCAGCGCAGATCGCTCCACCCGAGCTGCAGGCGCGGGTAGAGCGTCTCGGCATAGATGAGGCGGTCGGTCTTCTTCTCGCGCTCGAGCGACAGCAGCGACGAGCCGCTCACCTGCTTCGGCGTCTCGACGCCGACGAGGGCCGTGATCGTGGGCAGGAGGTCGGAGAGCTGCGCCGGGGTGGCCACGGTGCGCCCCGCGCCGAAGGAGCCGGGAAGCCGGAGCAGCAGCGGCACGTGGATCGCCTCGCGGTAGAGCAGGATCGAGTGCTGCTGCTCGCCGTGGTCGCCGAGCCCTTCGCCGTGGTCGGAGGTCACGATCACGATGGCCCGATCGTAGACCCCGAGCTGTTTCAGATCCTCGAGGAAGGCCCCGACGATCGCATCGGAAGTGGCCACCTCCGCGTCGTAGGTGGCGCCGTACTGGCTCTTGAACGGCTCGGGTGGATTGTAGGGAAGGTGCGGCTCGTAGATGTGAAAGAAGAAGAAGAACGGCTCGGAAGCGTGCTTCGCGATCCACTCCCTGGCGAAGACAGCCGTCTTGTCGCCGGAGCGCCGGTAGTGCACGGCGGCGATGCCCGGCGTCGGGTCGGTTGAGTCCTCGTAGTAGTCGAAGAGCGCCCCCAGCCCCGTCTCGGACCGCAGGACGTACGAGGACACAGCGGCGCCCGTGGCGTAGCCGTGCTGCCTCAGGAGCGCGGGGATGCTGGGGTGGGTCTGGCCGTCGAAGGAGAAGCCCACGTTGTTGCGCACCCCGTTCTCCGGCGGCAGCAGGCCCGAGAGCATCGTGGCGTGTCCCGGGAGGGTCATGGGACAGGGGCTGTAGAGGTTCTCGAACAGCCACGCCTCCTGCCGGAAGCGGTCCAGGTACGGCGTCTGCACGTGCTGGTAGCCGTACGCCGGCAGGCGGTCGGCGCGCAGCGTGTCGATCGAGATCAGGACCACCGGCGCGCTCGGATAGGTCGGGATGCCGCGGTCACGCGCGCACGACCCGGCCAGCACGGCGACCACGAGCAGCGCGGCGGCCCGCCCGGCCGCGAGCACGCGCCGCCGGCGCCCGCGGGCTCGCGAAGCCCACCCTTTTGTGAGCCGCTGCCCCTCCGAACTGCGCGGGCTCCGCTCCGACAACCCCTGCCACCCCCCATCCCTGCTTGCAGCACGACCCCACGGCGTCGGCCGAGCGCAGATTGTAGCGCAGGGTCTTTGGAGCAGCGCGCCTTGGCGCCGCTGCCCTCGGTTCGCTCGCGCGGGCGAGGCGCCCGCCCCACCCTTTGCATTCTAGGGCTCGCTTGCCCATGCGAGGTAGAATGTGCTCATGTCAGAGTTGCGGTGGGTCGAGGGCGATGTGCCGCACCGCCTGCGTCTTGACGCGTCCCCCGCCGGTGTCGGCCGGGCCTCGGACAATCGGCTCGTGCTGAAGGATTTCTCGGTCTCGAGGCACCACGCACGGCTGGAGCGCCGGGGGGACACGTGGTGGGTGGTGGACCTCGGTTCCACCAACGGCGTGAAGGTCAACTCCCGCTACGTCACGGACGCGATGCTGTCCGACGGCGACGAGGTCCAGATCGGCAACTTCACCCTCTCCTACCACCGCGGCGAATCCTCGACCGGGATCTCGGTCAGCTCCTCCACGTTCCTGCGCACCCTCGAGGAGTTTCGCGAGGACTTCCGCATCGAGAAGGAGCCCAGCAAGAAGGGGGTGCAGAGCACCGCCTCCACCGCTCGCGAGCGCGTGCTGGAGGCGCTCGCCCAGGTGGCTCGCACGCTCCTGGAGGTGGAGGAGCTCGAGCCGGTGCTCGACAAGGTGATGGAGGCCGTCTTCGAGCAGCTCCCGGCCGAGCGCGCCTACATCCTCCTCTTCTCCCCGGAGGGCCAGGCCGAGCTGCGCATCGCCCGCTCGCGGGGCGGCGCGCCGCTCGCCGAGGCGCCGGTCTCGCAGACCATCCTCGACCTGGTGAGCCGCCAGAGGGTGGCCGTCCTCACCTCCGACGCCCAGGCCGACGACCGCGTCGCGGCGGGGCTTTCCGTGCGCCTGCACCAGATCCGCTCCGCGATGTGTGCGCCCCTCTGGCACCGCGACGCGGTGATCGGGGTGCTGTTCGTGGACACCCCGCTCGCGACCGGCTGCTTCACCGCGGAGCACCTGGACCTGCTCACGGCGCTCGCCAACTACGCCGCGGTCGCCATCGACCGGGCGCGCCTCAACGACCACATCCGTGAGGCGCGCCGGATCCGCGAACGGCTGGAGCGCTACCACTCCCCCGCCGTGGTGGAGGCGATCGTCGGCCGCCAGCATCCGACCACCGACGGGGACCGGCACGAGACCCGCGAGGTCTCGGTTCTGTTCGCCGACCTCGTGGGCTTCACCGCCCGCTGCGAGACCATGGAGCCGCAGGAGGTGGCGCGTTTCCTCGGGGAGTTCTTCACCCTCGCCTCCGACTCGGTGTTCGAGTTCGGCGGAACGCTGGACAAGTTCATCGGTGACGCGGCGATGGCTTTCTTCGGCGCGCCTCTCGAGCAACCCGACCACGCGGAGCGCGCGGTGCTGGCCGCGGTGGCGCTGCGCCGCCGCCTCAAGGCCTGGAACCACGAGCGCGAGCTTGCGGGTCTCGACCTGGTCGAGGTGCGCATGGCGGTCAACTCGGGCCTGGTGGTGGTGGGCGAGATCGGCTCCTCCAACCGCGTGGACTACACCGTACTCGGCAACACCGTCAACGTGGCGGCTCGCCTGGAGGAGACGGTGGCGGAGCCGGGGCAGATCGTGATCGGCGCCGCCACGCAGAGGGCGGTGGCCCACCTCTTCCCCACCGAGCATCTGGGCAACGTCCTGCTGCGCGGGCTGCAGGGCAAGCTCCCGGTGTTCCGGCTGCTCACCGAGGAGATCACCGGCCCGGGCGACTGATGGTCCTGCAGGGTCTCGTCTTCGTTACCTCGAGTGCCGGCAAGCACCGCGAGGCCCAGCAGATCCTGGGTCTCCCCCTGCAGCGCGAGGACCTGGACCTGCCGGAGCCGCAGGGGCTTGACGTCGTCGCCGTGGCGCGCGAGAAGTCGCGGGCCGCCCAGCGGCTGCTCGGACGCCCGGTCCTGGTCGAGGACACCTCCCTGGAGCTGGCGGCGCTCGGCGGCTTCCCGGGACCGCTGGTCCGCTGGCTGCTGCAGGCGGCCGGGCCGGAGAGCATCGCACGCATCCTCGACCCGTTCCCCGACCGTGCGGCGCGGGCGCGCTGCGCAGCGCTCGTCTGGGACGGGCAGCGCGAGTGGCTCGGGCTGGGCGAGGTCCGGGGCACGATCGTGAGCGAGGCCCGCGGCACCGGCGGCTTCGGCTGGGACGTCGTGTTCGCCCCCGAGTGGGGGGGCGGCCGGACCTACGCGGAGCTCTCCCCCGAGGAGAAGAACGTTCGTTCGCACCGCGCGCTTGCCCTCGCGGCGCTGAAGCGCTCGTTGGAGGCCGGACCCTCCTCTGTCACGGCGTGACGGCTTTGAATTGCCCGGCGGGTGCGCGGCCAGGCTCTTCCTTTTCACTGCGTGAGGCTTCTTGTTGCCCCGCGGGTTCTCTTTTGCCAAGCGGGTGCGCAGCCAGGCCACTGTCTTTCATTGCGTGAGGCTTCTTTTTGCCCCGCGGGCTGAGAGCGGTCGCTCGGGCTGCGCATCGAACGCAGCCCTCCGACCCACCATCGCGGGCGACCGAGTAGTGCTGCTCGCCGCGCGGACCCTCGTGGTTCGGCCTTCGGCCGCCCACGTCTCCACGCAGCGATCGGCACGCTCGGTTCCCGCACGCTCCGGCGCAATGGCTCCTGTCGCCCGCGGGGCGGATTTCACCACCACCCTCCCGTTTGCCATGTGGCTGCACGAGCCGTCTCGCAGTGACAACAAGAGAAACAGCTCCGAGCCCGCGGGGCAAAACAAAACCTCCACGGAGTGGAAAACGAGAGAGGGGCCGCGCACCCGCTTGGCAAAACAAAAGCCGTCACGCAGTGAACATATCAGAGGTATGGTTGATCGAAGTCAGACTGCGAGGCTTGCCTCAAGAATCGGTGCGTCGTTGTGGGAGCGGCTCTCCGGTGGCGAGCAGGCGCGCGTCCTCCTGGAGCATCGACCAGAGCTCGCGGGCTGCTCGCTCCAGGGCGTCGAGCCCGCCGTCGTTGCGGATCACGTAGTCCGCGGCCGCCTCGCGGGCCGCGTCGTCGAGCTGGGCGGCCACGACCTGCGCGAACTTCTTCGCGGTCCAGCCGGCGGCCAGCGCCCGCACCCGTCGCACCTCGTAGGGCGCTCTCACCACGACGAGCCGGTCCTGGTCGCGGTAGGCGCCGGTCTCCACGAGAAGCGCCGCCTCGACGACCGCGACACCCGGCAGCGCGGGTGCGTGAGCGAGCGCGGCGAACCAACCCTCCACCGATTTCCTCACCATCGGGTGCACCGCCTCCTCGAGCCTTCGCCGCGCCCCAGCATCGGTTAACACCAGGCGGGCGAGCGCATCGCGATCCACACCGCCGTCGCCTGCGAGCGCCCCCTGCCCGAAGAGCTCCTGCACGGCGAGGGCACCGGGGCGTCCGGGCCGGTAGAGTTCCCCGACCACGACGTCGGCGTCGCAGACGGCCGCGCCGAAATCGCCGAGCAGACGGGCCAGGGTGCTCTTACCGCTCGCGACCCCCCCGGTGAGGCCGACGCGCAGCACGCTAGAGCCCTCGCCGCCGCATCGCGGCGAGCAAGGTGTTCTGGAGCAGGCCGGCGATGGTGAGTGGGCCAACCCCGCCGGGCACCGGAGTGATCGCCGCCGCCACCTGGCGCACCGCGGTGAAGTCCACATCACCGACCAGCGTGTAGCCCTTCTTCTCGAGCTGTGCACGCCGCTCCTCGTCCCCCGGGAACAGGCGCGCCACCAGCCCGGGATCCTCGACGCGGTTGACCCCCACATCCACGACCACCGCTCCCGGCTTGACGAAATCGGCGGTCACGAGCGCGGGCCTGCCCGCCGCCGCGACCAGCACGTCCGCCTCCCGGCACACCGAGGCCAGCTCGCGCGTGCGCGTGTGGCACACCGTGACCGTGGCGTGGCGGGCCAGGAGCAGCGCCGCCATGGGTTTACCCACGATCTCGGAGCGCCCGAGGACGACCGCGCGAGTCCCCAGGAGCGCGACCCCCGCGGCGTCCAGCAGCTCGAGGACTCCCCCCGGCGTGCACGGCACGAACGCCGGGCGCCCCTGGTGGAGCAGCCCCACGTTGGTGGGGTGAAGACCGTCCACGTCCTTCGCCGGGTCGATGAGGTCGAGGAAGACCCGGCCGTCGAGCGGCTTCGGCAGCGGCAGCTGGAGCAGGATCCCGTCCACGTCGGGGTCGCCGTTGAGCCCGGCGATGAGCGCCGAGAGCTCGTCCCCGGAAGTCGCGGCCGGGAGGTGGTGGGTGGCCGAGCGGATGCCGACCTGCGCGCAGGCCTTGCCCTTGGAGCCGACGTACGTCCGGGAGGCCGGATCGTCCCCCACCAGGATCACCTCCAGGCGCGGCGCCACGCCGGCGGCCGCGAGCTCTTTCACCCGAGCGGCCACGCGCTCGCGCATCGCCGATGCCACCGCCGCCCCGTCGAGGATCCTGGCCGTCATCCGTCCTCCCGCCGTGCCACGGTGAGCGCGGCGATGCCGCCCGAGAGGTCGCTGCTCTCGAGCAGGGAAAACCCCTCCCCCGCCAACGCCCCGGCCATCTCCGCCCGGTCGGGGAAGGTGTCCACCGAGGCGGGCAGATAGGCGTAGGCGCCACCGTCGGCGGAGATCAGGTTGCCGAGCGGCGCGACGACGAGGCGGTTCCAGAGACCGATCGCGGCCGCCACCGCGCGCCACTTCGGGCGATGCAGCTCCAGGATCGCCAGCACGCCGTAGGGTGCGAGCACCCGCCGGATCTCGCGAAAGCCCGCGGCGGGATCTGCGAAGTTGCGAACGCCGAACGCGATGGTCACGGCGGCGAAGCTGCCGTCTGCGAACGGTAGCGCCAGCGCGTCCGCGGCCGTCCAGGCAACCGGACGCCGCCTACGCCGCGCCTTGCCCTCCGCGAGCGTCAGCATGTCGAGGCAGAAGTCGCCCCCCACCACCGACCGGTCGCGGACCGCCAGCGCCACGTCTCCCGTCCCGGTGGCGAGGTCGAGCACCATGCCCCGCGGGGCGCGAGCGAGCGCCGCGACCAGCTTGCGCCGCCACCCGACGTCCCGGCGCAGGGAAAGCAGGTGGTTCAGCAGGTCGTAGCGCGGTGCGATCTCGCCGAACATCTGGCGGATCGCCTCCGGGTCGCGGGCAAGACGCTCGTCCACTGAGGGGAAGGTAGCACGTGCCCGGCAAAGCCCTCAAGGCAGACGGAGGCCCGCGATCTCAGGGGCCAGGTCGTGGATCACCACGAACCGCGAGGCAGTGAGCTCCTCGCGGCCGCGCCGTGCCAGCTCCCGGCACTCCTCGAGCGGCCGCGGGGCCCCGTCTGGCCACGCGAAGCACGCACCGCCGTGGGGGATCGCAGGTCCCTCGGCCACGAACACCCGGCCCTCTCCGACGACCGAGCCGTCGTTGAGCACCGCGATCGAGTCGGCATCCGGGTCGAGAGCGTGCCCCACGAAACACGGCGGCGACGGAAGGCCGAGCAGCGCCAACAACGTGGGTGCGATGTCCACCTGCCCGCCGATCACCGGCACCTCTCCCGCGAGCCCGCCGCCGGGAACCAGCACGAAGAAGGGCACGCGCCTGATTCGCACGAGAACCGAGGCATCCCCGCGCGGCTCGCCAGCCAGGGCCAGCAGACTTTCGTCGACCCAGAGCCCGGCCTCGTGGTCGCCGTACAGGGCCACCACCGTGTTGTTCAGCACGCCGGCCCGCTCGAGCGCGGCCATGAACGAGGACAGCGACGCGTCGAAGTAGTGCATCGCGTGGATGTAATTTCCGAGCGGCGTCCCGCGCAGCTCCCCGACGTCCAGGGCCTTGTGCTGGTCGGGGAAGAGGTCGAAAGGATGGTGCAGGCCAAGTGTGATGAGGAAAGCGAAGAACGGTTGCCTCTCCTTCGTCAGCGGCTCCACCATGCGGGAGAGGAAGACCTCGTCCGCGAGCCCCCAACCGATCACCTCACCGGGTCCGAGCTCGGGCGCGAAGAGCATCCGCTGGAAGCCGTAGCGGGGGTGCAGCACCCCGCGGTTCCAGAAGCCTTTTTCGAAAGCGTGCGCCGAGAGCGTCGCGTAGCCCTGCTGCCTCAACACGCCTGGAAGCGCGATGAAGCGGTTGGCGGGCCGCCGGAACGCAACCGCGCCGCGATCCAGCGCGTGCTGCGAGTTGAGGGCCGCGAACTCGCCGTCGGAGCTGCGCCCCTGGCCCGTCTGGTCGAACAGAAGCGGGAAGTACAGCGCCTTGCTTCGGAGGGTGTTGAGGTACGGCGTGATCTCGACGCCCCGAACCCTCGCACCGATCACCCACTGCTGGAGCGACTCGACCTGGATCAGAAGCAGGTTGGCTCCCCTGGCCACCCCGTACCTCGACGCGGCCGCAGCCGAGATGGTTGCCCGGCGAGCGAGGAACGCCGAGACCCGGGCCTGCTCGGCCGGGTCCGGTGCGTTCCGGGCCACCCACTCCCGGTACGTCCGCAGGGCGTCGAACAGGTGAACGTTCACGAGCCCCCAGCGCTCAGCGAGCGCCTGCTGGGAGAAGACCTGGTCGGCGGTGGCCGGGTCGCGTATCGCGTCGCTCAGGTTGCGAAGCGCCGGAACCCCCGAGCCCAGGCAGAGGACCGCGAGGGCGGCCGATGCGTTCAGCCGCACCCGCCCGGCCGGCGCCCCCTCGCGCCGGCGGCGCGGCCAGAGCGACGCGAAGGCCAGAGCGCTCGCCACGCCGACGGCGAGCCAGACGTCGGTGGGCCGCAGGAGGGCCCGAACGCTCCCCTCGACCTGGCCCAGCTGGCCAAGGGCGGCGAGCGCAACCACCGGCACCACGGTGTCGAAGTAGCGCAGGTAGACCACGTCGGCGATCGCGACAGCGCTCGCGAGGGTCACGAGCGCGCCAGCAACCCAGGCCCGCACGCGCCCGGGCACGAGCGCGACCGGGAGCGCGAGCCACGCAGCGGCCGAGACCGCCAGCACCCCACCCCCGCGCCAGAGCTGCCGGCCCGCGACCTCCGAGAACGTCACGGTCAGGAGGCCGATCCCGACCCAGGCCCAGAGCACCGGGACCGCCTCCACGAGCAGCCAGGCCCACGAGCCCGGCTCCGGTCTCAGGCGACGTGCGGCGAGCGCGAGGACCACCCCCGCCAGGCCGAAGCCGACCTGTAGGAGCGCGCAACGCCACACCACCCGCACCGGGACGCGCAGCCGCGCGCCGCCGGCCGGCGCGCCGTACCAGGCCACCTGCTCCCGCACCATCTCCCATTCGAGCAGCCACCTGCCGGAGCCGATCGGGGCGTGCACCCGGGCGGTGATCTCCACGGTTTCGCCGGGGCGCACCGGGCCGGGCAGCCGGGTACGCATCCC
>JALHTD010000306.1 GCA_022865555.1 Thermoanaerobaculaceae bacterium
GAAGCGCTCGTTCCGGTCCCGGGCGAGCAGCTTGTTGAGCAGCTCCTCAAGCACGGGCTCCAGGTCCGGCGCGGGGGGCAGATCCGCCTGCTCCACCAGCCGCATGCTGTCGACCACGGTCTGTCCTTTGAACGCCTGCCGACCGGTCAGCAGCTCAAAGAGCACCGCTCCGAGGCTGAACAGGTCGCTGCGACCATCGAGCGGTTCGCCGCGCACCTGCTCGGGGGACATGTAACCCGCCGTCCCCACGATCAGCCCTTCCTGGGTGAGGGCGACGCCGGGAGGCTCCATCCCGATCTTCTTCGCCTCCGGTTGGACCAGTTTCGCCAGGCCGAAGTCGAGGATCTTCACCTGGCCGTCCTTGGTCAGAAAGATGTTCTCGGGCTTCAGGTCCCGGTGTACGAGCCCCATCTCCTTCACTGCCGAGAGGCCGCGCGCGATCTGCAGCGCGATCTCGGCCGCCTTGCGCGGAGCGAGCGCCTTGCCGCGGCGCATGCGCTGGCGCAGCGTGTCGCCTTCGAGCAGCTCCGAGACGACGTACGGCGAACCCTTGAAGGTGCCGATGTCGTAGATCGCCGGGATGTTCGGATGGGCGAGCTGGCCGGCGGCGCGCGCCTCCAGCTCGAACCGCTTCAGCCGCTCGGCGTCGCCGGAGTAGGTGGCCGGCAGCACCTTGATCGCGACGTCGCGCTGCAGGCGCGGATCCCACCCCCGGTACACCTCCCCCATCCCGCCCGTGGCGATGGCGCCGATGATCTCGTACGGTCCAAGCCGGGCCCCGGCCCGCAGCGTTGGCATCTGAGAAACATTGTAGACCCCGTTCTCAGCAAGCGTCAGCGTGCGGTGGTGCCCGGTCCCCTGTCTCCTACTCCTCCAGCGTCGAGACGTCCCCCTCGGGGAGGCCCTGGGCCCGCGCTTTCAGCACCCGCCGCATGATCTTGCCCGAGCGGGTCTTGGGCAGCGAGGTGACGACCTCGATCTTCTCGGGCTTGGCGATCGGGCCGATCTCCCTGGCAACGTGGTTCGCAAGGTCCTCCACGAGCTGAGGTGTGGCCGTCTGGCCCACCCGCAGGATCACGTAGGCGTAGATGCAGTTCCCACGCACCTCGTGGGGCATGCCTATCGCCGCCGCCTCCGACACCGCCGGGTGGCTCACCAGCGCCGACTCGATCTCCGCCGTGCCGAGTCGGTACCCCGAAACCTTGATGACGTCGTCCACCCGGCCGATGATCCAGATGTAGCCGTCATCGTCGATCTTCGCCGAGTCACCTGTGAAGTACTTCCCCGGGTACTTGGACCAGTACTGTTTCTCGTAGCCTTCGGGGTCCTTGTAGATGCCGCGCAGCATTGCCGGCCAGGGCGTAGTGATGACCAGCTTCCCCTCCTCGCCCGGCGCGACCGGCTTGCCCTCGTCGTCGAGGACCTCCGCCTGGATGCCGGGGAACGGTTTTGTGCCCGAGCCGGGCTTCAGCGGGAACGACGGCACCGGCGTGATCATGAACATGCCGGTCTCGGTCTGCCACCAGGTGTCGATGATCGGGCACTTCTCCTTGCCGATGACCCGGTGGTACCAGCGCCACGCTTCCGGGTTGATGGGCTCGCCCACGGTCCCCAGAAGGCGCAGGCTCGAGAGGTCGTGACGGTTGGCCCACGACTCTCCGAACCGCATCAGGCCTCGGATCGCGGTCGGCGCGGTGTAGAGGATCGAGATCCCGTAGTTCTCGACGATGCGCCACCAGCGGTCGGGGAACGGGTAGGTGGGGGCGCCCTCGTACATCATCGAGGTCGCGCCGAGGATCAGTGGGCCGTAGACGATGTAGCTGTGGCCGGTGATCCAGCCCGGATCGGCGGCGCACCAGTAGCGATCCTCCGGTTTCATATCGAAGGCGTACTTGAGGGTGGTGGCGACCCCGACCTGGTAGCCGCCGTGGGTGTGGATGATCGCCTTGGGCCTGCCGGTCGTGCCCGAGGTGTACAGCAGGAACAGCGGGTCCTCGGCGTCCATGACCTCGGTGGGGCACCTGCCGTTGGTGCCGGCTCGCGACATCGGGAGGGCCATCAGCTCGTCGTAGTAGTAGTCGCGGCCCACCTCCATGTTGACCTTCTCCTTGGTGCGCCGCACGACGATGACGTGCTCCACGGTGCCGGCGCGCTGCAACGCCTCGTCGGCGATGGCCTTCAGGTTGATGGCCTTGCCGCGCATGTAGCCGCCATCCGCGGTGACCAGCACGCGGGACTCCGAGTCTTCGATGCGACCGTGGAGCGACTCGACCGAAAAACCGCCGTACACCACCGAGTGAACGGCCCCGATCTTGGCGCAGGCAAGCATGGCGATCGGCAGTTCCGGAATGCGCGGCAGGTAGATGGTCACCCGGTCGCCCTTGTTGACCCCCATGCTCTTGAGGACGTTGGCGAACCTGCACACCTCCCGGGCCAGCGCAAAGTACGAGAACGTGCGCAGGTCGCCGTTCTCGCCCTCCCAGATCAGCGCCAGCTTGTTGCGCGTCGGCGTGGTGAGGTGTCGGTCAAGCGCGTTGTGGACGATGTTGGTCTTCGCCCCGACGAACCACTTGTAGAAGGGTTTGCCGGAGTCGTCGAGCACCTTCGTCCACTTCTTGAACCACTTCAGCTCCTTGGCCCGTTCCTCCCAGAAGGCGACCAGGTCCTCCGCCGCCTTGGCGCGCAACGCCTCGTAGTCCTTGACGTGAGAGCGGCGCACCGTCTGCTTGTCCGGATACCAGAAACCGCCCGGTTTGGGTTCCTCTGCCATGGTCTGTCCCCCCTGCTCTGTTCCCGTCAACGGCCGGAAGGCCATCCTCTTCCGGCCCGTCGGTGCTCTCGCAACGACGCGGTACGGAAAGTTGTGCCAGTTTACAGCGTGCCCGCCGCGGGCGCCGGGACCGCCGAAGGGTCCTACTCCTGCGCGTTCCGCGGTGGCCCCGCGCCCAGCACGAGGTCGAGGAGCTCCGCCAGCTTTCGGCACGCTTCGGGACTCTCCAGGATGCCGCCGGAGTTGTGATCGCCCACCAGGGTCGCGAAGCGCTTCGGCTCGGGCGCGGCGCGGAAGAGCGCCTCACCCATCTCGAACGGCACGATGGTGTCGGCCGGCCCGTGCAGGAACAGCGTGGGACAGGCGAGACGCCTCACGCGAGAGAGCGAGTCGTAGCCCACCCGCACGAGGGCCTGAGGCACGAACGGGTAGTGCCGGCGCGCCATCGCGCGGGCGCTCGTGAAGGTGGACTCGGCCACCAGTGCCGCCGGGGGGAGCCTGGTGGCGGCTTCGATGACGACGGCACCGCCGAGGGACTCGCCGTAGAACACCGTCCGGTCGAGGGGGACGCCTCGCGAGTCGCGGACGTGGGCGACGGCAGCATCCATGTCGTGGGCCGTCCCCTCCTCGCTCGGCTTCCCCTGGCTCGCCCCGGAACCGTGGTAGTCGAACGCCAGCACCGAGAGCCCGAGGTCGTGGAACAGCCGCAGCTTCCCGACGCGGTCCCCCATGTTCCCCGCGTTGCCGTGGGAGAAGATCAGCGCGCCGCGACCTTGCGGGGCGGGCACCCACCAGGCTGCTACGGTGACGCCGTCGGATGTCTCCAAACGGACGTCCTCGAACGCCATGCCCAGGTCCGCAGGCGTGAACCGAACATGTCTGTCCGGGAAGAAGATCAGAGACTCCTGCCGGAAGTAAGCGAGCCCCAGCAGGGCGACCAACCCGGCCGCCATCACCGCTGCCAACGCCAGCGCGCCCGTCAGCACCTGCCTCACCGCCATCTCCGCCCGGCCCCTGGCCGGCGTCAGGAGCAGATCATCGCGACGACAGCCTCGAGCCCCTCGCGATCCACCTCGTCGAAGTGCGCGGGGCGCTCGGAGTCAACGTCGAGCACGCCGATCACGGTTCCCGAGGCGTCGCGCAGCGGGATCACGATCTCGGAGCGCGAGCGCGAGTCGCACGCGATGTGCCCCGGGAAGGCGTGCACGTCCGGGACGATGACCGGCTCACCGCGGTCGAGACCCGCCCAGCACACGCCCTGGTGCGCCGGCAGGACAAGACACGCCAGCGAGCCCTGGTACGGCCCGACGGTGAGCTCGCCGTCTCTCAAAAGGTACCAGCCGGTCCAGAAGAAGTCGTCCATCTTGGCGTGCAGAAGCGCCGCGGCGGTGGCCATCCGCGCCGACGGGTCCGTGGTGGAGACGAAGAGCTCCCGCAACTGCTCGGCCACCCGCCCGTAGCGCTCCTGTTTTCGCTTTGCGTCCACCGTACCCTCCGCGCCGTGCATCCTAGATCCGCCGCCCACGCGCCGACAGCCTCAGCGCGACCGCGGTGCCGGCCTGCAACACGGCAATCCCGAGACCCACCGCGGCCATTCCCGCCCACGGCAGCACGAGCAGGCCCACCGCCAGCGCGGCGACCCCCGCGCCCGCCTCGTCGGCAGCGAAGCCCCTGCCGGCCCCACGCCGCGTCTCGCCCCTTCCGGCCAGCGAGGCCACCGCCGGGAAAGCCGCACCTGTGAGCGAGCCGGCCAGCAGCAGGAGCGGCACGATGGTGGCCCGGGGCCACGCCAGCGGAACACCCGCCGCGATCAGCAGCGAGACGCCGGATCCCGCGACCAGCACCGCCGGCAGGAATCCGCCCTCGGTGGACGATCGCCTGCGAGCGACCACCGAGCCTCCCACGAGCCCCGCCATGAACGCCGCCGACAGCGCTCCGACCTCCGCGTACACCGAGCCCATCGTTGCCTGCCACCCCGCAAGCAGCAGAAGCCACCAGGCCATGGAGGCAAACCCCACCACCGCGGCGGCCTCGACACCCAGGCTGGCGCCGCGCGCACCCCGCACCAGCAGCACGGTCAGCACGGCGGCGAGGCAGACGAGGAGCGGCACGGTGGACCCTGACTCCAGCGCCCGTGCCACCGCGAGCAACGGGGGGGTTCCCCGCGCCTCATGAAGCGCCGCGGCCAGCAGCACCGCGCGCGGGTGCCGTGCCCGGTTGACCGGGGCAGGGCGCTCGGCCAGGAACGCCTCCAACGCGGCGGCGCGCCCGGTGTCCGCCAGCAGCGGGATTATCTCGGGCCCGAACTCCGGATCGATCGCGCCCCTGCGGCGCCAGCGCTCTGCGAGGACCGTCGGATCCGCGGAGAGACTCGCACCCTCGCGGCCGGCAACCAGCAGGACCTCCTCGCCCGGGACAGCAATCACCCGAGGGAAGGCCTCCCGGAGCGTGGCAGTGGTGATCGCCAGCAGCCGCCCGCCCACACCGCCCAGGTAGGTGTCCCCAACCCCCACGCGCACCACCAGGACGCCGTCTTTCTTGAGAGCCCCGGCGCAGGCGCGGAAGAACTCCACCGTGCGGGTGCGGTCGTGCCGCAGCGTGGTCGGGTCGCCGTCCAGGAGCACGATCTCGTCCCAGGTCCCGCCGCGCCTGACCGCGCGCAGCGGGTCGCTGCCCACCACCGTCACCCGCGGGTCCGCGAGCGCCGTCGCCAGAGGAACTCCGAACCAGACCGGCAGCAGGTCGACGAGGGTGGCATCCTCCTCGACCACGGTGAGCCGTATGTCGGGCTCGCGCAGCATGGCGGGCACGCTCCCGTCAGCGGTCCCTCCCAGCAGGAGCACCCTCGTCGGGTTCGGGTGCAGCAGGAGCGCGAGGTGCGCGCGCGGTGCCGCGCGGTAGGGATCGGGAAAGCTCGCCAGGAGCCGGCCGTCGGCGAAGAGCGCGGCCGGCGTCCCGGTCGAAAACTCGAGGCGCTGCTGGCGCGTTTCCCGCCAGGCGGCGAGCTCCCCCGCCCTGCCTGACCAGCGCCAGCCGGCCCTTGCAAGGATCCGGTCCCCGGGTGCCGCCACGATCACCCCGGCTGCCAGCGGCAGCACGGCAAGCCACGGACGGTCACGCGCCGCCAGCCACGCGGCCAGAGAGATGCCAGCCGCGACGCAGAGCGCCGTCACCGACCCCTGCTGCGCCAGCAGGAACGTGAAGACGAGCCCCCCCGCCATCGCTCCGCCGCTCTCGAGCGCGTAGGCCCTGGCCGCACCGCTCGCGCCGCTCAGAGCGGCCGCCGCCACCGGGAAGCTCCACCCACCCACCACAGCCGGCACGATCACCGCCACGGCCCACACCCAGAGCCCGCGCCAGGTCGTCGCAGCTTCGCCCGTCACCGTGCCGGTGAGTGCCGGTGCGGCGCGCATCAGGACGACCCCGGCGGCGGCAAGCACGGGGACAAGGCCCGGCGCCACCACCGCAAAGCCGCGGCCGCCACGCCGGGTCCCCACCCACGCCCCGATCCCCATCCCCCAGAGCCAGAGCGCCAGGACCGCGCCCCACGCGAGCTCCGAGCCGCCCAGGGCGGCCATCCCCTCGCGCAGGAGAACCGCCTGCGCCACCGACGTTGCGAAGCCGAGGGCCAGCAGCGACGTCCTGGCCGTGACCGTGGGCGAGAGCGGGTGCATGGAGCCATTATCGCGCTCGACGGTGAGCGCAGCTGCGGCTTGACAAGACACTGGGCGTGTACGATAAGGAGACTTAGAGTCAACGGCATGTCGAGCAGAACGAGTCGGCGGGTCAGGATCGCGGCGCTGTATCGAGCGTGTTGGGACCGGAGTGAGGCGTGATCGGCGAGACTTTCTCTCACTACACGGTCCTCGAGCGGCTGGGTGGCGGCGGCATGGGGGTCGTGTACAAGGCCGAGGATATCCGGCTCAAGCGCTTCGTCGCGCTCAAGTTCCTGCCGCCCGAGCTGACCCGCGACGCGGCGGCCAAGGGGCGTTTCGAGCAGGAAGCGCGGACCGCGAGCGCCCTCGACCACCCCAACGTCTGCACGATCCACGAGATCGACGAGACCGCCGACGGCCAGGTCTTCATCTGCATGGCCTACTACGACGGCGAGAGCCTCAGGAGCCGGCTGGCTCGCGGCCCGCTGAGCATCGACGACACCCTCACCATCGCCATCCAGACGGCCGAGGGGCTGGCCCAGGCGCACGAGCACGGGATCGTCCACCGCGACATCAAGCCTGCAAACGTGATGCTGACCAGGGACGGCGTCCCCAAGATCGTGGACTTCGGCATCGCCACCCTGGTCGGCAGGGCGCGAGCCGGCGACACCGGCGAGATCGCAGGCACGGTCTCGTACATGTCCCCCGAGCAGGCGCGCGGGGACGTGCTCGACCAGCGCACCGACATCTGGTCGCTCGGGGTCACCTTGTACGAGATGCTGACCGGCCGCCTCCCCTTCGTGGCGGATGGCGAACGCCTGGTCCTCGAAGCGATTGCGGACGGCGACTTCCTGCCCGTCGAGAGCGTGCGGACGGGGGTTCCGCCCCAGCTCGCGGCGATCGTCGCGAAGTGCCTGCGCAAGCGCCCCGACGAGCGCTACCAGCGCGCCCGCGACCTGATCGCCGACGTGAAGAGCGTGCGACGTGCCCTGACGTCGGCCACCGTCTCGACGCTTCCGGGGGCGCCCCCGATCTCGTCGGTGCGCCGCCGGCTGCGCCCGGCGATCACGTTACCGGTCGGTGCCGCCATGGTTGCGCTGGTGCTGCTTGCGGCCGTGCCCGCGGCCCGCAATGCACTCAGGGCGCTCCTGAACATTCGGGCGGTCCCCGACCAACAGCACATGGCGGTCCTCCCGTTCACGAACGTGGGCGAAGACCCCGCGAACCGCGCTTTCTGCGACGGCCTCACCGAGATCCTGACCAGCACCCTCACCCAATTCGAGCGGTTCCAGGGCGAGCTCTGGGTCGTGCCGGCGACCGAGGTTCGCACCCGCGAGGTCAAGAGCGCCAGCGATGCCCGGAAGGTCTTCAACGTCAATCTCGTCTTCACCGGCGGCGTGCAGCGCGAGGGCGACCGGGTCCGCCTCGCTCTCAACCTGGTGGACACGGAGAACCTGCGGCAGCTCCGGTCGAAGGTCATAGAGGGCACCCCGGCGGACCTCACGTCGCTGGAGGATCGGGTCGTGGCTGCGATGGCCGAGATGCTCGACGTGCAGCTCAAGCCCGACGAGAAGAAGGAGCTCACCGCCGGGGGCACGACGGTGCCGGCGGCCTACGACCTCTACGTCCAAGCCCGCGGTGCTCTCGGGAGCTACCAGGGCGAGCGCGACCCGCAAAAGGCTGCCGAGCTTTTCAAACAGGCGATCGCCCTCGACCCCGCGTTTGCCCTCGCCCATGCGGGCCTCTCCAACGCCTACCTCGAGCTCTTCTTCTGGAAGAAGGACCCGCGCCTGGTCGACGAGGCAGTTGCGAGCGCGCGACGTGCCGCCGAGCTAAACGACCGTCTCGCGGAGGTCCACGTCACTCTGGGCGAAATCTACAGGACGACCGGCAAGTACGAAGATGCCGTTCGCGAGTTCGAGCGCGCGCTGGAGCTCGATCCGAGAAGCAGCGGCGCTTTCGGCGGAATGGCGCGAGCGCTCGATGCGCTCGGCAAGGCCGAGGATGCGGAGGCGACCTACAAGCGAACGATCGCGCTCAGGCCGGGCTACTGGCTTACCCAAAACAGATTGGGCAACTTCTATGCGGCCCACGGCCGCTACGACGACGCCGAAAAGCAGCTCCAAGAGGTGATTGCGCTCACGCCCGAGAACGTCTGGGGCTACAACAACCTCGGTGCCCTCTACTTCACGCTCGGGCGCTACGGCAAGGCGCGCGAGATGTTCGAACGGGCGGTCTCGATTCAACCGTCGTACATGCTCTATTCCAACCTCGGAACCCTCGCCTTCATCCAGCGGAATTGGGCCGAGGCGGTCGCCAAGTTCGAGCAGGCCCGCGCCCTCGACGACAAGGACTACGTCCTGTGGGGCAACCTCGGCATCGCCTACCACTGGCTGGGCGGGCACGAGGAGCAGTCGAGAGAGACTCTCACGAAGGCCATCGCGCTCGCCGAACAGCAGCTCACCGTCAACCCCCGGGATACCACGGTGTTGGCCGACCTGGCCGGCTACCACGCCCTGGTCGGCGAGAAGGACAAAGCGGTGAGCTACGTTCGAAGGGTCGAGGCTGACGGCCGGAAGAGGCCGGACCTTGCCCTGCAGATCGCCGACGTTTACGCCGACCTTGGCCAGCCGGATACGGCAATCAAGTGGATCGGGACGGGCCTCGAGCTAGGCTATCCTCCGGCGCAGTTGTCCAACCTGCCCGCGTTGTATGGCCTGGTCAAGGACCCGCGAGTGCAGAAGTTGCTGCAGACCCACAGCGCACCGAATCGGCAACAGGGGAAGTGACCGACAGCGCAAGCGAAAGGGAGGACCACGCATGCCAAACCTCACCGTCGCCATCTTCTGGGATGACGATGACAAAGGAAAGACGAAGCCCTGGGTGCATCCGGGGCGCCTCGTCATCGACTCGCGTGAGGCCCCGGCCTCCGTCGAGTTTCACTCGTTCGTGGACCAGGACGTCGAGCTCCGCCTGCCGTCTCCGGCCTTCGACGCGGCACCCAAGGTGCTGCCGGCCGGTGGATCGATCACCGTGCCGATCCTCGACCCGCGAGCCCGCGGCTGCTTCACCTACAAGGCCCACCTCGTGCGTGATCACAAGGATGCGCAGGGCGGCTCGATGCCGAAGATGATCATTCTCACGTAACGTTGCGGGCAGTCATCGGAGAGAGGAGAGATGAGATGAGAAAGAAACCGAAGGACGCGACCAAGAAACGGGACAATGACTTCAAGAAGCACGTGATTGTGACCGTCTCCCGCGATCCTACAGACCCAAACGAATGCAGGATCGAGCCACCGGTGGTGCGGGTCCTTTACGGAGGCACTGTCAAGTTCAGGTCTGGGCTCGGCGGCTTGATAGTCTTTCTCCCAACACCGGGCAAGCCATACGTCCCTTTCCGGCCCCTGAAGAAGACGCCGTTCTTCACAGTTGCTTCCAAGGGCAAGGAGCTTTCCGTCCTGAAGCCACGGGCCCGGAAGCCCGGCAAGCGTGCGTACGTGTACGCCGTTTACTGCAAGAAACTGAAAACCTTCGCGCACGCATCGCTGCCGAAGATCATCGTCGCC
>JALHTD010000307.1 GCA_022865555.1 Thermoanaerobaculaceae bacterium
GACGGCGTCGCGGGCGGCGGCCTGCCGCCGCTGCGCGTCTCGTGCGGCCCACCCCCGCGCGGCTGTAGCCGCGGCCGCCAGCACGACTGCCCCAGCCGCGGCCGCCAGGCCGCCGGCGACCGTCGCCGTCATTGCCAGCCACACACCCACTACCAGCAGCAGGATCGCTGCCACCAAGCACGCGAGCCCCACCGTTCCCCACGGTGGGGCCGGAAGGGCGGCGTCCGTGGCGCGCGATTGCCTGCGACGGTCGTCGAGCGCCGCTTGGCGACCTCGTAGATCGTTGTCCATGAGGCCGAGTGATTGCAGATCGGCGCGGAGTTGCCGTATCGCCGCATCCGCGGTGTCGAGCACGTCGGACGCGATCGCCGGCAGCGTGGCCAACTCCTTCTCGACCTCGCGGATCTGCTCGTCGAGAGCGACGAGCGCGTCCGCGGCCGCAACCTGGGCGCGCCGGGCGTCATCCACGCCCGCTCCCACGCTCGCAAGCGCCCGCGACCAGGTGCGGGCCTCCTGCTGCCGCGGCAGGGAGGCATCGAAGCTGCGCGCCCGCTCGGCGTTCCAGCCCGCGCCGAGGTCGGCAAGCCGCCGCTGCAGAGCGACCTCTCGGCCATCGACGAGGACACGTAGCTCCGGCAGCCGGCCGAGGCGATCGCGCTGCAGCTCCACCGTGCGCGCCACCGCGGTTGCGCGCGGCGCCAGGGCGAGCAGGCCATCGTCGGCGCCGTACCCGGAGCCCGACGAGCCGAGGGTCTCCTCGAGGATCTGGAGCTGCTCGCGGGCTGAACCCGCGGCGTGATGAACGGGCCAGGCCTCGCGCAGAAGCCCGGCCCGTCGCTCCCGGCGGTCCGCGTCGTCCCCGGCACGACGGAACCGTTCGACCTCAGAGCCGAGCGTCGCCTCTTCCTCCACCAGCTCCGGGTATCCCGCCGCCTGCCGCGCAGCATCTCGGGCGGCCGCATCCGCCTCGCCAAGGCGCCGCAGCAGATCGTTACCCAGACCACCGCTCCGAGGACGAACTAGTTCGGAAGCATCCTTTTCGAGCTGCTTCGAGACGCTCCCTGCTATGGGACCCGCGCCGGCTATGCCCGCGGAGAAGATCCGTTCGCTCACCCCAGCCGAAGAGAGACTGGCGAAGTCGGCCAGCTCGGCCAGGCTGAAGGCGAAGACCGAGCGAAAGAGAGAGTCGTCCACTCCCCCGAGCAGACGACGGACCGCCACGTCACCCAATTCGACGCTATCGGGATAGATGATCCGCGGCGCTTTCGTACCTACCTCCCGCTCGACCGTGATCGGGCCCTCCGCTCCTCCGAGGAACACCCTCCCCCCATGGCGACCGCCGTGCTGCGGTGGATAGTGCAGAGCCGCCTTGCGTGGCGGAAAGCCGAACAATACTCCGCGGAGGAAGGCGAGCAGCGTACTCTTTCCCGCCTCGTTCGGACCGAGGAACAGGCAGAGCCCTTCGGGAAGACCGCGTTCCTCGTAGTCGTGGAACACCCCGAACCCGTCGACACCCCACCCCTCTATGTACACGCCTCCGATTCCTCCCCCAGCAGATCGAGGGCCAGAACAAGGGCCTCCTCGATCACCGCCTTCGCTTCGGCTACATCTGTAGACGCCAGGTGTCGGTGGACTCCAGAGGGCGCGCCCCCGCGCAGCGCGGTCTCCACGAAGCTCTTCAGCTCGGCTTCAGCGGCCACCAGTCCTTCCGCTCGGAGCAGCAGCTCGGCGGCGAAGTCTCCGCGGCCGCGCACCGCCTCCAGGTCGATCTCCGACCGGGTGACGTCGCGAAGGCCCTCCCACCAGACACTGCCCTCATAGGTCTCATCGCGTAGGTCGCGGAGGAGCTCATCGACCCCCCCGTGACAGCGAAGGTCGGTGTGAACCGCCCCTCGACCCCGCAGCGTGCACCGCACCAACAGGTAGCGACCGCCGGCGGCGGCCGTCAGAGCCTCGACTTCGGCTACCAGCCGAACCCGCAGGGCGCCTAGATCGGCCACTCCTGCAACGTCCACGTCGAGGGCCACGAAACGCACCCGGTCGAGGTCGACGTGTTCTACCGATCGAACCTCGCCGCCCTCCACATGAACGACACAGGCACCCTTGGCACCCCGCTCGCTCGGCTTGGGACTGCGCCCCTGCGTGTTGCCGGGGTAGACCACCCACGGGCGACCCTCACGCAGGACCTGTCGCTTGTGGACGTGACCGAGGGCCCAGTAATCCATGCCCGCGCGGTCGAGATCATCCAGCGAGCAGGGGCTGTAGCGACCGTGGGCCGGATCATCCCCTACGTTGCAGTGAAGCAGGCCGATGTGCAGGCCGGGCCCCTCCTCTCGACGGAAGCGCAGCGCCAGATTCTCGGCGACCTCGCGGTGGCCATAGCTGATGCCGTACACCCGGGCCAGCACGACACCATCGCGCGTCACCGGGAATGCCCCTACCTGGTCGCTGCCGAACACCGTCACCCCGGGAGGCCACTCACGCACCCCGGGCCACCCCCCGACCGGGTCGTGGTTACCGTGCACCACGAACACAGGGATGCCGGCCGAGGAAAGAACGCCCAGACCTCGCAGGAAGCGCAGTTGAGCCCGCACTCCCCGCTCGGCCCCATCGTACAGGTCGCCGGCCAGTAGCACGAACGCCGCCCGGCGATCGATCGCCAGCCGCACCACCCCGTCGAAGGCCTCCAAGGAAGCGTCCCGTAGCTTCTCCGCCACCACGCCGGACATCTCGGACACACCCTCGAAGGGTGTGTCCAGGTGCAGATCGGCCGCGTGGACGAAGCAGAATGACATAGGCCGTGGGATTACGCGGTCACGCAGCGAGGGGAGGTGAGGACATCACGATGCATGCCGTCCCCCCCGTTAATTGGCCGCGAGCCGGGTAGGCCTTGCCCCCGATGCAATTCATAATGCTGTGTATCATATATGCAATGCGCCAGGCAGTGGTCTCGGCCTTCAGC
>JALHTD010000308.1 GCA_022865555.1 Thermoanaerobaculaceae bacterium
GCACCCTGCTGCCACCGACCTGGACGCCCCGGACCGCGAGGTCCTCCCCCCGGACGCGACGTACCCCCGCCCGGGGGGAGGACGGGGGTACGTACAGGGGACCGTGGTGGTCGGTCGCAGATCAACAACGCCGATCGACGCCCGACCATTCCCGGTCACGAATGGCGCGGGCGGCCTAGCAGCCACCCCACGGGCGGCAGCCCGCCTGGGCGTAAGCCTCGGCGGCCCACTGGTCCTGGAGCGCCTCTGGGGCATCCGCGGCGCTCGTGTAGCCGCCGTATCCGTCCCAGGTCGACTCGAGGACCTGGTACTTCCCAGCCGCTCCCGAGCTGGAGTTCACGGCGCGGGGGTCGCACTTGGACTCCCGGTAGATGATGTGCCCGGGGATCGAGCCGGCGCAGGTGCCGCCACCGCCACCGCCGCTCCCCGCACGGGAGGACCGGCGATGAACGGCCGCCTGCTCGGCCTCGAGGGCCTGGGCGTAGGCGACCGCCAGGTAGTACCGGTTGAGGCTGATCCGCTCTGCGTGGCGTGCCAGCGAAGCGTCGAGCGCCCCGCTCTTCAGGGTGGCGGCGCTCAGCCGCCGAACATGCGGCGGATGCGTGTCTCCTGAGCTCGCCACCGCCTGCGTCAGCGGGAGCATCACCGAGGCGATGCCCATGAGGGCAACACCGATGATCATGAAGCGTCGCATTGCTGTGTCCTTTCGGTTGCCGGTTCCTCCATGCCCGGACGCATGCCCGGGGGCGCGCGCGTCGAGACAGAACTGGAGGAAAGGGAGGAAATTCACAAACCGTGGAACTACAACGGTGGAACTTCCAAGGACAATTCTAGGACGTCAGGGTGAGCGGAATCAGGGTTCTGGCCCCTCGATCCCCGCTGCCGTGAACCATGTCACGCCGCGAACCGTGCAAAACGGACATCCCTGCGCCCGGGGCGCGGCGTCGTAGCGGTCAGTCGGCCCCGCGCAGGTCGCCGAGCACGGCCATCGCGGCATTGCGACCGTTCACTCCCATGACGGATCCGCCGGGGTGGGTCGCCGCACCGCACAGGTAGACGCCGGGTACGGGGGTCCGGGCCGCGAACCGGTGCTCCCACATCTGCTCCGGGAGGATCTCGCCCTGGAAGATGTGACCACCGGTGAGGCCGATCCGCTCCTCGACGTCGGGTGGACCCAGCACCTGGCGTTCGACGACACATTCGGCGACATCGGGAGCGAAGCGGGCGATGGTCGCGAGGGTTGCGTCGGCGATCTCCTCACGACGCTCCTCCCAGGTGCCGTCGGCGAGGGTGTACGGCACGAACTGCGCGAACACGCTCATCGTGTGCCGGTCGGGGGGCGCGACCGAGGCGTCATACGGCGTCTGGAAGTAGAGCTCGCACCACTCCGGAGCGGGTTCGCCCCGCCGGGCCGCCTCGTACGCGGCCTGGGTCGCGTCGATGCTGCGCCCGATCTCGACCTGGGCCCGGAACACCTCTCGGTCTCCGTTCGCGGCCGGGAACGTCGGGAGGCGGGACAGCCCGCAGTTGATCTTGATCACCGGGCTGGTGATCGCCCAGGCGTCGACCTTGGCCCGCATCCCGGCGTCGGCGTGCTCTCCGAGGAGCGCGACCGTACGCACCGGGTCGGCGTTGCTCACGACCGCACTCGCCCGGATCGTCTCGCCCCCCTCCAGGACGACGCCCTCGCCGGGGATGATCGCCGCGACGGGCAGCCCCGCGGCGACGACCGCTCCGGCCTCGATCGCGGCGTCGGCGAGGCAGAACGACACCCGGCCCAGCCCGCCCTCGACGAAGCCCCACCCGCCGAGCAGGCCGAGGCTGTGGTGTGCGTGCACCCAGGCCGTCCCGGGGTCGCGTGGGCCAGCGAAGGTGCCGATCACCCCCTGGCCGTGCAGCGCCGTCCGGAGGCGGTCGTCCTGCACGTAGCGCTCGA
>JALHTD010000309.1 GCA_022865555.1 Thermoanaerobaculaceae bacterium
CGCGGTGGGGGATCAGGGGGATCGCCGACGTCGCCGGGCTGCCTCTCCTCGTACTGTTGCTTTCCATTTTCTTCTTCGTGATGACGCCCGTGACCAACACCATGATTCGCACCCAGGAGGTCGAGGCAAACATCTTCGGGCTCAACGCCGCCCGACAGCCGGACGGCGAGGCCGAGGTGGCTCTGAAACTGGGCGAGTACCGCAAGCTGAAGCCCGGCCCGGTGGAGGAGTTCGTCTTCTTCGATCACCCGAGCGGGTACAGCCGAATCCTGATGGCGATGCGCTGGAAGGCCGAGAACCTCCGGTGACGTTGCTCTGACCGGAGATCGGGACGATGGAGAGGGCGCGGGCGGCGGCAGTCCTGGAGGGGCTCTTCGCGGTGCTGGTGTGGGGCGCCTCGTTCATCGCGACAAAGGTGGCTCTTGCCGACGCCTCGCCCGTGACCGTGGTGTGGCTGCGTTTCGCGATGGGCGTCACGGTGCTGGGGGTTGCCGCGGCGGTAAGGCGCCAGTTCGCCGTCGTCCCGGTCAAGGAGCTCCCGACCTTCGCGCTCCTCGGCCTCATCGGCATCACGTTTCACCAGTGGCTGCAGTCCAACGCGCTGGTGACCTCGCAGGCGAGCACCAGCGGCTGGATCGTCGCCAGCACCCCGGTGTTCATGGCGATGCTCGGCCGTCTGGTGCTCGGCGAAAAGCTCTCCTGGCCTCGCGTGGCAGGAATCGCGTTGGCGGCGCTCGGAGTGCTGCTGGTGGTTTCGAAGGACGACCCGGCCACGGTCCTGGCCGGACATTTCGGGGCGCCGGGCGACGTGCTGATCCTGCTCTCGGCCCCCAACTGGGCGGTGTTCTCGGTGCTCTCGCGCGGTGCCCTCAGGAAACACCCCGCCACCCGGATGATGTTCTACGTGATGACCATCGGCTGGCTCTTCACGTCGGTGCTTCTCTTCACCGGGCCGGGTCTGTCGGAGATCGGCAGGATCACCCCCCGCGGGTGGGCCGCCCTGGCGTTCCTGGGGATCGCCTGTTCGGGGCTCGCGTACATGGCCTGGTACGACGCCCTCCAGCACATGCCGGCCTCCCAGGTCGGCGCCCTGCTCTACCTGGAGCCGCTGGTGGCGATGACCGTCGCGGTGGTCGTCCTCTCGGAACGGATCCTCCTCTCGACCTTGGTGGGCGGCGCCGTGATCCTGCTCGGGGTGTGGCTCGTGAACCGGGCCCCCGGCGAGACGGGAGCCGCCCCGGAGGCGCTCGCGGTCCACGCCGGGGAGGAGTGACCCCGCGCCTACCCGGGAGAGGTCAGCGACACGCGGTTGCGGCCGGTTTGCTTCGCCTGGTAGAGCGCCCGGTCAGAGGCCGCGACCAGCTCGCCGGGCGTGTTCCCGTAGATCGGGATCATCGCGGCCACCCCTGCGGAGATCGTGACCACAGGGGCCACCTTGGAGTGCGCGTGGGGGATCGCGAGGAGCTCCACCTCGAGCCGCATGGTCTCGGCGAGCTCGCGGGCGTGTGGCGCGTCGCTCCCAGGCAGCAACACCGCGAACTCCTCGCCCCCGTAGCGGGCCACCAGCTCACCCGCGCGCTGCACCAGCCTTCGGAGGACGCCAGCGACCTTCTTGAGGCAGACGTCTCCTGTGACATGTCCGTAGCCGTCGTTGAACGGCTTGAAGTGGTCGATGTCCAGCATCAGGAGAGCCAGGGGCAGGCCGGTGCGCGCACACCGCCGCCACTCGGCGTCGAGGACGTGGTCGAACTGCCGGCGGTTTGCAGCTTCGGTGAGGCTGTCGATGGTCGAGAGCAGCTCCAGCCGCCGGTTTGCCTCCTCGAGCTCGCGGCTGCGCTCGCTGAGCAGCGCGTTCGCCTCCTCGAGCTCGGCGGTGCGATCAATCACCTGCGCGGCAAGCTCCGCGTTGCGCGCGGCAATCTGGCGGACGCGCAGCCGGTGGGCTCCGAGACCGGCGAGGAGCGCCGCCACGATGCACAACGCGATGAACCACGGGGTCTCGAAGAACCGCGGGGCAAGCGAGAAGGTGAGAACCGCGACCTTGCCGTTCCAGGGGCCATCGTTTCGGCTCGTGGTCACCTCGAATGCATAGGTGCCGTGGGGGAGCTTGGTGTAGTACGCCGTGCGGCGGTTGCCAGCCTGCACCCAGTCGTTGTCGAAGCCGGCGAGCCGGTACTTGAACTTCACCTTCTTGAAGTGAAGCAGGCTCACCGTGTTGTAGTGGAACTCGAGTTGGCCGCTGCCCGCGGGAAGCCTGACGCCGCTCCTGATCTCCACGGGCGTGGTGTCGACCTTGAGCTGGTCGATGAAGACGGGCGGGGGGTCCTGCACCGGGTTGACGCGGGCGGGGTCGATGACCGCGACGCCCTTGAGCGTGCGGAACCACAGGCGACCGTCGCGCATCCGCCAGCCTGACGGCTGGGAACCGCCGGTGCATTCGGTGGTCTTCATCCCGTCAGCTTTCCCAAACGCGAGCGGCGTGATGGTCTTGCGGCGGCCGTTGGCTACCTCTTCGAGTTGCGCCTTGCTGACGCGGAAGATCCCGGAGAGCGAGCTCATCCAGAGGTTGCCGCGGGAGTCCTCCAGGATCGCGAAGATCACGTCGTCGGGCAGGCCCTCCGGCCGGCCGAAGGCGTGAATATTCCCGTTCTTGAGGCGGTTGAGGCCGCCGCCGTGGGTGCCGATCCACAGTGTCCCCTCGGCGTCGCCGCAGAGCGAGAGCACGAAGTTGCTGGATAGACCCTGGGCGGTCGTCACGGCGGTGAACGTGCCGTCCTGGAACCGGAAGAGCCCGCCACCGTTTGTGCCGATCCAGAGCGTCCCCGACGGGTCTTCCCAGAGGGCGCGGATCGTCCCGTTGGTCAGCCCCTCGCCGCGCGAGTAGCGGGCGAAAGCGCCGCCCGCAAGACGGGTGAGCCCCGCACCGTTTGTACCGATCCAGAGACTGCCGTCGCGGCCCGGCCACAGGGTGCGAATGAAGTCGCTTCCGAGGCCGTCCTTGCTGGAAAAGGTCGAGAAGGATCGGCCGTCGAACCTCGACAGACCTCCCCCGCTGGTGCCGATCCAGAGGTTTCCTTCGGCATCCTGGCAGAGCGCGCCCACGACGTCGTGCGCCAGGCCATCCCTGACGGTGAAGTTCCTGACCGCACCGTCGCGCAGGCGGTCGAGACCCTGACCGTTGGTTCCGATCCAGGCGTTGCCGTCGCGGTCCTGGAAGACCGAGAAGACCGCGTCGCTCGAGAGGCCCTCTGCGCGCCCGAATGTGGTCACGTCGCCGTCGCGCAGGCGGTTCAGGCCTCCCCCGTCGGTGCCGATCCACAGGCTCCCCTCGCGATCCTCGAACAGCGTCGTCACAGCGTCGTTGGAGAGGCCCTCGCGCATGGTGAAGGAGGAGAACCGCCCCGCGGTGAGACGGTTCAGGCCGCCGCCAGTCGTACCCGCCCAGAGGTTGCCGTCCCGATCCTCGAGGACGGCGATCGTGAAGTTCTCCGACAGCCCGTCCTTCGTCGTGTACGTTGTGAAGCTCCCTGCACGGTAACGGCAGAGGCCGGCCGAGGTGGCGATCCAGAGCGCGCCCTCGTGGTCCTCGTGGAGGGCCCAGACGAAATCATTGGGCAGGCCGTTCCGGGTCGAGTAGGTGGTGAACGCACCCTGGCGAAGCACGCTCAGACCGCCACCCGAGGTGCCGACCCAGAGGTCGCCGGTGCGGTCCTGCACGATCGCCCGCACCACGTTCCCGCCCAGGCCATCGGCAGTGGTATAAGTCGTGAATCTCCCGTCCTTGAGCCGGCTCACGCCTCCGCCGTTCGTGCCGATCCAGAGCGCGCCCTCGCGGTCCTCGACCAGGACCCTCACCGTGTCGTCGGGCAGGCCGCTGGCGGTGGTGTACGTGGTGAACGTCCCGTCTTTGAGCCGGCTCAGCCCGCCGCCGTAGGTTCCGACCCAGAGGGAGCCGTCCCGGCCCTCGCACAGCGCCAGCACGTAGCTGTGCCTGAGGCCAGCCGTCCGGTCGGGTTCGAAGATGGTGAAGTCGGAGCCGTTGAAGCGTACGAGCCCGCGCTGCGTTCCGAGCCACAGGTAGCCGTCGCGCGTCTGGGTGATCGCGTCAACGGTGTTCTGCGGCAGGCCTTCCTCCACCTGCCAGATGTCGTGCCCGTACTGGGTGAGCGACCGTGCCGGGTTGAGGGCCGTGGCCTCCCGGGCCCCGCCGAGGGCGCACGCGGCCGAGAGAACGGCCAGCGCCCAGCGCCCCGCGTGGGCAAGAGAACCTACGCGGCTTGGCAAACCTGTGAGCTGGCGAACGCCAGCAGAGGTCACGTGCACCCACCCTCCCACACTTACCATGATAATTCACGCGCGCTGCGAGCGCCTCGGCTGGTTTCGCGAGAATCGCGCCGGTGGCCTAGAATGGCCCTCCGAGACGTGACGTGGTGGATGTCCCCTGGGAGGTCACATGGACAAACGAATCGCGGTTTCCCTCGCCCTCGCCGTGCTCGCAGCAAGCGCATCTGCACAGGGGCCGGCCCCGGAGGGCGAGCGGTGGTACGTCGCGATCTCCGGCGATTCCCGCGACTGCGGTAACCTCATCATGCCGAAGATCGCACAGGATATCGCGGCCAACGCGGCAACGACGCCGGTCGCATTCTTCTGGCACCTCGGCGACTTCCGGCGTCTGTACGACATCGACTGCGACATGCTGACCCGGAAGTACCCCTCCTACGACTGCCGGGAACGCAAGCAGCCGCTGGGCGTGGACGACATGAACGAGTACCTCAACTCTGCGTGGGGCGACTTCGTCGATCGTCAGATTGCTTCGTTCGGGCAGACGAAGGTGTTCCTCGGCATCGGCAACCACGAGCTGGTGGCGGGACGAACCCGCCTGGAGTTCGCGCGTGCCTTTCAGAAGTGGCTGACCCAGGAGCCGCTGCACGGGCAGCGCAGGGCGGACGCCAAGCGGGGGCTCTCCAGCACCGAAGGGGACACCTCCTATCACTTCATCCTTCGGGGCGTGGACTTCATCTTCCTCGACAACGCCGACGACAGGGCATTCACCGCCGAGCAGATCGGCTGGCTTTCCGGGGTTCTCGCCGCGGACGCCGAGGATCC
>JALHTD010000310.1 GCA_022865555.1 Thermoanaerobaculaceae bacterium
TCCTTTGGGCGGGGGCAAAGCCTCGCCTGTCGCGGCGAAGGGTCATGCCTCCGGAGGCCGCGGGGCCCCCGGCGCGCGAGTCGGGGTGGGGTGTCGGTGATCCCGCAAGGCGGGAGACACCGCGGGGCCCCGGCCCGGGTCGCGCAACCGGGTCGCGGTCAAAGGAGCATCGGCCCGGCCGGTCGGTGGACCGGCGCGGGCCGATAGCCCAAGCCGCAAGAGGCAGCGAGCCTTGTGATAGACTGCGCAACCGTGCGTGCCCGCAGCGGCGCGTAAAGGCGGTATCTAGTGGATCTGCAGTCACTTATCCTCTCCCTCTCGCGCTTCTGGGGCGAGCAGGGATGCGTGGTGCAGCAGCCCTACGACCTCGAGGTCGGTGCGGGCACCATGCACCCTGAGACGTTTCTTCGCGTGCTGGGGCCCGAGCCGTACCGGGTGGCGTACGTGCAGCCCTCGCGGCGCCCCGCCGACGCCCGCTTTGGGGAGAACCCTTTCCGCTTCGGCAAGCACTTCCAGATGCAGGTCATCCTGAAGCCCGCGCCCGACGACGTGCAGGAGCTTTTCCTGGCCTCGCTGGCCGCCCTGGGCATCGAGCCGGCCTTACACGACGTGCGCTTCGAGGAGGACAACTGGGAGTCGCCGACGCTAGGTGCCTGGGGCGTCGGCTGGCAGGTCCTGCTGGACGGCATGGAGATCACTCAGTTCACGTACTTCCAGCAGGCAGGCGGCCTGGACTTGCAGCCGATCTCGGCGGAGCTCACCTACGGCCTGGAACGCATCGCGATGTTCCTGCAGCGCAAGGACTCTGGCTTCGAAATGGAGTGGGGCGGGGGGCTCACCTACGGGCAGGTGCGGCATCAGGATGAGGTGGAGCTGTCCCGCTACGCCTTCGAAGTTGCCGACGTGGACATGCTCCGGCGCCAGTTCGAGGACTGGGAGCGGGAGGCCGGGCGCTGCCTGGAGCTGGAGGAGCCTCTGGTGATCCCGGGCCTCGAGGCCGCGCTCAAGATGTCGCACCTCTTCAACCTCATGGACGCGCGGGGCGCGATCGCCGTGACCGAGCGCGTCGCGCTCATCGGGCGTGTGCGCAAGGTGGCCCAACGCTGCGCACGGGCGTACGTCACCCAGCGCGAACGGCTCGGGTTACCGCTCCTCAAGCGCCAGGGCAACGGCGCCCAGAAGGGCAACGCCACGCCCCGCAACGGAGGGAACGGGCGGAACGGGCGGGCGGCCACCCCACCCGGGGTCTCGGGTGGGCGGAAACGAGGGGGCTCATCGCGAAGGAAGAGGAATGAAGGCGAGCCGGAGAGCCGGTCATGAACGGAGAGTTCCTGATCGAGCTGCTCTGCGAGGAGATTCCGGCCAACGCCCTCCCCTCGATTCGTGAGCAGCTCACGGAGATCTTCTGCAGCGAGCTCGCGGAGGCCGGCTACGAGGGTTTCACGGTCCGGGTGGTCTCCACCGTGCGCCGCATCGTCGTGCACGCCGCGGGCCTGCCCGCGCAGCAGCCAGACCGCGAGGAGGAGGTGTTCGGGCCTCCGGTGCGCGCCGCATTCTCGAGCGACGGTTCGCCCACGCCGGCGGCGCTAGGGTTCGCGAGGGGATTAGGGGTCTCGGTGGACAGCCTGCGCGTGGCACAGGGGCCCAAGGGCGAGGTCGTGGCGGCCACCCGGCAGCTGCCCGGCAGGCCCAGCCCCGAAGTTCTGGGCGAGATCTGCGAGCGGGTCATCCCCGGGCTGCACGTGCCCAAGGCGATGCGGTGGGGGAGCGGGGAGCACACGTTCGTGCGCCCCGTCCACCGGATCGCGGCGTTGTTCGGCGATGGAGCCTTCACCGAGAAGGTCCCCGCGTCCCTCTTTGGTGTCAACTCCAACTGCAGCACGGTCGGCCACCGGGTCACAAGCCCCGGCCGCATCGATGTCAGGGGCGTGAAGGGATTCGCCGGCTATGCGGCGCTGCTTGCCAAGGCCGGAGTCGTGCTGGACGCCGAGGAACGACGCCGCACCCTCGAGGGGCGCGCTGCGGCGCTGGCGGCCGAAGTGGGGTGTGAGGTGAGGCCCGACTCCGGACTGCTGGCCGAGATGGCAGAGCTCGTCGAATGCCCCGGGCTGCTGCGCGGGGAGATCGCTGGGCGCTTCCTGGATCTGCCCGAGGAGGTGCTGGTCACCACCTTGCGGCACCACCAGAAGTGCCTGGTGCTGGTGCGGGAGGGCGTAGTTGCGCCGTACTTCTTGGCGGTCTGCGACCGGCTGGACGACCCGCAGGGCCACGTGCGTCGCGGCAACGAGTGGGTGGCAGGCGCGCGTCTGGCCGATGCCGCGTTCTTCTTCACGCAGGACCGCAAGACACCGTTCGCATCCAGGCGCGAGGCTCTCGCCAAGGTGGTGTTCCACCAGAAGCTCGGGACGTTCGCGCAGAAGTCGAAGGTGGTCGAGGCACTCGCCGAGTCGCTGGCCGGGGCGGCCGGGGTCGGCCTGGCGCCCGAGATGGTCGCACGGGCGTGCGGCTTGCTAAAACTCGACCTGACGACTTCCATGGTCGGCGAGTTTCCCGAGCTTCAGGGCGTGATGGGCGGAATCTATGCGCGGCTGGAAGGCGAGCCCGAGGAGGTCTGGCACGCGGTAGCCGATCAGTACGTGCCTGTCGGCCTGGAGGGTCTCCTTCCGCGTGGCCCGCTAGCGGCCGTCGTGGGCGTCGCGGACCGGCTGGACACCCTGGCAGGCCTGTTCGGGGCCGGGGAGGTACCGTCGGGGAGCACGGACCCGTTTGCCCTCCGGCGCGCGGCGCTCGCCGTGGTGCGCATCGCCGCCGAGGCCCCACTGCGCTGCGACCTGCAGGAGGCGGCACACCGGGCGCTTCTGCTCCGCAAGGACATGGTGGCCGGCGAGATGAACGCGGCAGTGGCAGCGCTAAGCGAGTTCCTCCAGGAGCGCGTGCGCTTCTACCTCACGACGGTGGCCGGCGTGAGCCCCGAGGTCGCGGACGCGGTGCTGGCCGCGCGCTGGGGTGTCGTCCCTGACGACGTGGCGCGAGCCCGGGCTCTGGAGGCCGTGCGGGGGGAGGAGGTCTTCGGCCCCCTCGCGGTGGCGTTCAAGCGGGTGCGAAACATGGTCTCCAAGAGCGGCGAGGGGCGCTTCGTGGGGCAACTGCTGCGCGAGCCGGCCGAGAAGGAGCTGCTGGCCGCCATCTCCAAGGCGGAGAAAGAGGTCCAACGGACGGTCGAGCGCGGCGACTACGTGACGGGGCTACGGGCGCTCGCCACACTCGCGGCGCCCCTCGACACGTTTTTCACCGACGTGCTGGTCATCTGTGAAGACAAGGACCTGCGGGCAACGCGCCTGGCGCTGCTGGCCCGCGTCGAGAAGGTCTTCCTGCGTCTGGCCGACGTATCCAGGCTCTCGGCTCCATGAGTCAGCAAGACGGCAGGGTGGCACGCGTGGCCGCCCGCGGGCGCGCATCGACCCGCTCGTGAACGGGGAGGACGAACGTGGCGAATCGCAAGCTGGTCTACTTCTTCGGCGGTGGCACGGCAGACGGCCGCGCGGACATGAAGAACCTGCTCGGAGGCAAGGGCGCCAACCTGGCAGAGATGGCGAACCTGAGAATCCCGGTGCCCGCCGGCTTCACCATCACAACCGAGGTCTGCACCCACTACTACGAGCATGGCCGCTCGTACCCGGAGACGCTCGAAGCGGACGTGGCGAAGGCGCCAGCCAAGGTCGAGAAGATCATGGACGCAAGGTTTGGGGATGCGGCCGACCCGCTACTCCTGTCGGTGCGCTCCGGCGCCCGCAGCTCGATGCCAGGCATGATGGAGACGGTCCTCAACATCGGGCTGTGCTCCAAGACGCTCCCGGGCCTCATCGCCAGGACCAACAACCCGCGCTTCGTCTACGACGCTTACCGGCGGCTGATCATGATGTATTCCGACGTCGTCATGGAGAAGGCCGCGGGGATCGAGCCAGCCGAGGGCAACGGGATCCGCCAGCAGCTCGACCGCATGCTCCGCGAGATGAAAGAGAGGCGTGGCCGAGCCACCGACGCCGACCTCACCGGGTCCGAGCTCAAGGAGCTCGTCGCGAAGTTCAAGGTTCGGGTGCGTGAGGTCCTGGGCAAGGAGTTCCCCGACGATCCCTGGAAGCAGCTGTGGGGCGGGATCGGCGCGGTGTTTGCATCGTGGAACGGCCGCCGCGCCGTCTCCTACCGCCGCATCGAGGGGATCCCGGACGAGTGGGGCACGGCGGTGACCGTTCAGGCCATGGTGTTCGGCAACATGGGTGACACTTCGGCCACCGGCGTCGCCTTCACCCGCAACCCAGCCACCGGCGAGAACAAGTTCTACGGGGAATGGCTACCCAATGCGCAGGGAGAGGACGTCGTGGCGGGGATCCGCACCCCGAACCCGCTCAACGAGGACACCAAGAACGAGCAGAACAAGCACCTGCCGTCGCTCGAGAAGGCGATGCCCGGGGTCTACAAACAGCTCGACAAGATCCGCCGCACGCTCGAGAAGCACTACGCCGACATGCAGGACATCGAGTTCACCATCCAGGAGGGACACCTCTGGATGCTCCAGTGCCGCGTCGGCAAGCGCACCGGCACCGCTGCCCTCAACATGGCGATGGACATGCTCTCGGAGAGGATGATCAGCAAGGAGACGGCCGTCATGCGCGTGGCCCCGGCGCAGCTGGACGAGCTGCTGCACCCGATCGTGGACCCCGCCGCCGAGAAGGGCGCGGACCTGATCGCCAAGGGGCTCCCCGCCGGCCCGGGCGGCGCGGTGGGGCAGATCGTCTTCACCGCCGCGGATGCGGTCGCCTGGACCAAGACGGGCAAGAAGGTGCTTCTCGTCCGCGAGGAGACCAACCCGGAGGACGTCGAGGGCATGCGCGCCTCGGTCGGCATCCTCACCGCCCGCGGCGGCATGACCTCGCACGCGGCGCTCGTCGCGCGTGGCTGGGGCAAGTGCTGCATCGTCGGGGCCGGCGGGCTGGTCGTGGACGTCCACGGCAAGATGATCAAGGTGGGCGGGCGCACGTTCAGGGAGGGCGCGGTACTGACCCTCAACGGGACGAGGGGGCACGTCTACGCCGGGGCGCTCGCGATGACGGACGCCACCGAGAACCCGCGCTTCCGACAGTTCATGAAGCTGGCCGATGGGATCCGCACGATGAAGGTGCGGACCAACGCCGACACGCCCGAGGACGCCGCCAAGGCTCGCGAGTTCGGCGCGGAGGGGATCGGTCTCCTCCGTACCGAGCACATGTTCTACGGGAAGGGCTCGGAGCAGCCGTTGTTCCTGCTGCGCAAGATGATCGTCTCCTCCACCGAGGCCGAGCGGCGCGCCGCCCTCGACGAGCTCTACCCGTTCGTCAAGAAGGACATCAAGGCGACGCTGGCGGTCATGGACGGGCTGCCGGTGACGATCCGCCTCCTCGACCCGCCGCTGCACGAGTTCGTGCCGAACAGCCCGGACGAGCGCGCCAAGCTCGCCCAGGCGCTCAGCATCAGCGCCGGCGAGCTCACCAAGCGCGCCGACGACCTGCACGAGTCCAACCCGATGATGGGCCACAGGGGCGTGCGCCTGGGCGTCACGTTCCCCGAGATCTCGGAGATGCAGATCCGCGCCATCCTCGAGTCCACGGTCGAGCTGACCCGCGAGGGGAAGAAGGTCTTCCCCGAGATCATGGTTCCGGTGGTCGGCCTGGTCTCCGAGCTCGACAACCAGAAGGCGATCGCGAAGCGGATCCACGACGAGGTGTGTGCCAAGTACGGGGTCAAGAGGATCGAGCACATGTACGGCACGATGATCGAGATCCCGCGCGCGTCGCTGACCGCGGACAAGATCGCGGCCACCGCCGAGTTCTTCTCGTACGGCACCAACGACCTCACCCAGATGACGTTCGGGTTCTCGCGCGACGACATCGGCGGCTTCGTGCCGGACTACCTCAAGAAGAAGTTGCTCCCGGCCGACCCGTTCCAGATCCTCGACAGGGAAGGCGTGGGCCAGCTCGTCGAGATGGGCATCAAGCTCGGGCGGGCGACCCGGCCGAAGCTCAAGGTCGGGATCTGCGGTGAGCACGGCGGCGAGCCCAACTCGGTGGAGTTCTGCCACATCGTGGGTATGGACTACGTGTCGTGCTCGCCATTCCGCGTGCCGATCGCGCGCCTCGCCGCGGCGCAGGCGCAGCTCACCCACCCGCGTGGCACGAAGCCGGTCGCCGGCAAACCCAAGGGTGCAGCGAAGCCGAAACCGAAGGCCAAGACGAGGCCAAAGGCCAAGACGAGGCCAAAGGCCAAGACGAGACCAAAGGCCAAGACGAGGCCAAAGGCCAAGACGAGACCAAAGGCCAAGCCCTCCGCAAAGAAGCCGGCGGCCAGGAAGAAGGCGGCGCCGAAGAGGAAGGCCAGAGCCGGGTCAAAGGCTCGCCGGTAGCGGCGGCTGCCGGCCGGCACAGAACGAACGCGAATGCCCTGTCGGGCGGCCTGCGTGCCGCCCGCTTTCTCATGGCCGGTCCCGGTATCGGTGCAGGGGCTTCGCGAAGCTCCCGAGGCGCGCAGGCTCACTTCGCCTGAGGGCTCTCGTACCGCGCGGCCGGACGGTCTAGGCCTTTGTTTACGCAGAGTTTGTGGTACGACCAAGCCCTGCCGCGTGGGCGACTGGCCGTTCCTTTCCCCTTTGCCACCAGCGGGAAGGACGGGGTGCCATTTGAGCCGGGCACGAAGCCTTGCGTCTTGCGGATTTCGGCAGGTTGACTATTGCGGTACTAGGTCTCATATTGAGCGGCAGACAAGGGCAAGAAGAACAGGCAGGGCTATCCATTGGGGATCACATGCCACCGATGCGATGCGTCGTCCTCGACGACGAACCGAGTGCCGGCGCCCCCGCTGGTCGGCGCGTCGAACCTTTCTCGTCGAAATCCGGTGCGAAGGTCAGCTGCTTCTTCGAGCGCCACACCGTGGCTGGTTCTGCAACCCGGAAGAAGGAAGAAAGCCCATGACTGAACAACACCGAATCGGCTGGACCCAGTGGCTCGTTGCGCTTGCTGGAATTGTTGCTCTCTGCTCGCCCTCCGTGGCCCGCGGGTCCGCCGGGCCGCAAACCGCGGCGACGATGGCCGCTCTGGTGGCGGCAACCAGCAACCAGCAGATCGCGACGCTCGAGGCGGCGCGCGGCCGGGTCACGATCATTCGGCTCGGGCGCACAGAGTTGCCCTCGCTATCCATGCCCTTGCAGCTGGATGACGTCATTGTCACCAGACAAGGTCGCGCCACGGTGCGCTTTCACTCCGACGGCATGGTGCTGAGGATCGGCCCCGACTCCCGGGTCCAGATCAACGAGAGTGCCAAGGAACGAGACATCAAGGTCTTTTTCGGGCGGCTGTGGGCTCATGTCGTCCGCTTCAAGGAGCAGACGACCCGATTCGCAACCAGCAGCACCATCGCCGCGGTCCGTGGCACCGAGGTGAGCTTTGGTGTCGCCGTCAACGGTGACGAGACGCAGCTTGCCGTCCTCGAGGGGCAGGTGGAGGCCAAGACCGATGCCGGCAGCCTCACGCTCAAGAACGGCGAGTCGGCGGTCGCCAGGAGAGGGAAGGCGCCTGCGTTCAGCGTCCGGGTGCGCCCACAGGATGCGGTCCAATGGGCGCTGTACTACCTGCCGGTCCTCTACACCAAGCCTGGCGAGCTGGGAACGGGGCAGGAGTGGCAGGGGAAGGTTCGAGAATCGACCGAGGCCTATCTGAAGGGCGATCTCGGGACCGCCCTTGACAGCTTGGAGAACCTTGACGTTAAGGACATCCGCGACCCCCGTTTCTTCACCTATCGGGCTTCGCTGCTGCTCGCCACGGGCAGCGTGGAGAAGGCGGGGCAGGACATCGAGATGGCCCTGAGCCTGGCCCCCAACAACAGCGA
>JALHTD010000311.1 GCA_022865555.1 Thermoanaerobaculaceae bacterium
CGCGCTGTCGGCGCTCTTCGGCACCTACAGACCTGCGGCGGTGGGAACCGCGGAGCGCCTCGGGGAAGGGGCGGTTGCCGGCGCGCTGCGGGCGCTCGTGGCCACCCATGCCGTCGGAGTCGGTGCCCGCCTCGCGTGGGAGCCCCCTGCGAGCCTGACTGCGGCAGGCTTCCCTCCGGCCACGGCACCGGTGCGTGCGGCGTTGATCCCTGGGCTCGCCGGCGGCGGCTCGGCAGTGGCGCTGGTGCTGACCGCGCCGTGAACCGCGTTCCACAGGGTTGCCTGGGATCATTTCTTGTGAAGTTCTTCACAAGAGGAACCACGCCTCAAGCGTCCGCGTGATCCGCTTCGGGTGCGTGCCCGGCCAGTAGAACCGCCCGCATCCCGGACAGGAGAAGAAGCGGCTGGCGTGCGCAGCGACGTAGGGGGGCACGCGGTCACGCGCAGTCTCCCGCGGCACCTCCACGAGGGAGCCGTTGCAGCAGGAGCAGCGTGTGAAGAACCGCTCCGGCCGCGCCACCACCGGCAACCGTGCCCGCAACTCGGCCACCTGCTCGCCGACGGTCCGGGCGCGCAGCAGCACCACCCGCGGCCCTGCCGAGGCCGCCAGCCGGCGGTCGCGAGTGAGCAGCCAGCGGCCCTCGGCGCGGGCTCGTCCCGCCACGGCGGGATCGGGGACGTCGGGCAGGAAGGTTGTGTCGAACCCCGCGAACCGCAGCCAGCGGGCGAGGCGCCCGAGCATCGCATCGCAGGCGAAGCACAACTCCCCCACGGGCACGATTCTAGTGTGCTAGCATGCGCTGGGATGCGGCTGGCACCCGGACAACCTCGGAGGTGTTCATGACCCCATCGCAAGAGCTACGGGCACAAATGGCGGAGCAGGACCCGGAGTACCGTCGGCTCCTGGATGAGCACGCCAAGCGGGTGAAGCGGCTGGAGGAGCTGGCCCGCAAAGGCTGGCTCACCACCGAGGAGGAGCAGGAGGAGAAGCGCCTGAAGAAGGAGAAGCTGCAGCTCAAAGACCAGATGGAAGCCCGGCTGCGCAGCCGCGGTTGATGCCCGATGTTGCCGTTTGCCCCCGAAGGCTACCCATTCGTGCTGATCCCGGCCCTGGCCGGGATCGCTGCCTGGGTCTTTGGCGCCCCGGCGCTGGCAGCGGTTTGCTGGCTCGCGATGCTCGGCTGCGTGGCGTTCTTCCGTGACCCGGCCCGCCACTCGACCGCACCTCCCGAGGTAGTGCTGGCTCCCGCCGACGGCAAGGTCCTCTCGGTCGGCAACGCCCCGAAAGCGATGGCCGAGCGTGGGCTGCCGCAGCAGGTCTCGATCTTCATGTCCCCCGCCAACGTGCACGTGAACCGGGCGCCGATCTCCGGCACCGTCCGGGAAGCGCGCCAGACCCCGGGCGCCAAGCTCCCCGCGTTCCGCGACAAGGCCTCCGAGCTCAACGAGCACAGCTTCGTGCTCCTCGAGGGCGCGCTCGGCGCCGTGGCGTACAAGCAGATCGCCGGCTCGCTGGCGCGCCGGGTTGTGTGCGACCTCACGCCGGGCCAGATCGTTTCCCGAGGCGACCGCGTCGGGCTGATCAAGTTCGGCTCGCGCGTGGATCTGTTCCTGCCGGCCGCCGCAGCGGTCGAGGTGCAGCCCGGGCAGCGCACCAAGGCCGGGCTCACCGCCGTGGCGCGCTTCGCTCCCGTGGGGTCGTCATGAGGGTCAAGAGGAGCCGTCGTCCGCGCGCTCCGCGTCGTCCACGGAGGTACTCGCTGCGGCGGGGGATCTACCTTCTCCCGTCGCTGTTCACTGTGGGCAACATGCTGTGCGGGTTCGCTGCCGTGCTGTACGCCATCCACGGTCGCCTGGAGCTCGCCGGCTGGCTGATCCTGCTTGCCGGGGTGCTTGACGGTCTCGACGGACGCATCGCGCGCCTCACGAGCTCCACCTCGGAGTTCGGCCGGGAGTACGACTCCCTCGCCGACGTGGTGAGCTTCGGCATCGCCCCCGCCATCCTCGCGTACCAGTGGGGACTGCGCGGCGCGGGTCGGTGGGGGTGGGCGGCGGCGTTTCTCTTCCTCGTCGCCGGTTCGGTCCGCCTGGCTCGCTTCAACGTGAAGGTTGGCCTGACCGACAGGCGCTTCTTCGTCGGGCTCCCGATCCCGGCCGGGGCGGGAGCGCTCACCATGATGGTGCTCGTGGCCCCCGAGCCCCTCGTGGACAAACCGCTGGCGATCGCCGCGTCGTTCTTCGTCTTCCTGGTATCCGTGCTGATGGTGTCAACGATCCAGTACCGCTCATTCAAGGAGTTCAACCTGCGCCAGCGCTGGCCGGCTACTGCCTTCTTCCTGTTCGCGGTAATCGTGGCGGTGCTCGCCTTCACGCCGCTCCCAGCCATGGCGTTCCTGTGCGGCGCCTACCTGGTGGGAGGCCCGGCCGAGATGCTCGTCCGCAAGCTGCGCCGCAAGCCGGCGGCCGTGGCCGAAACGGCGCCCTTCCAGGTGACCAGTGCTCCCAGCCCACCGAACCCTGAGCATCCTTGACCCCACCTCGCTGCTCGGCCGCGAGGTGACCGACGGGATCGCGCGCGCCTTCCCCAACGTGCAACGGCGGCTCTTCCACACCGGGGCCGATCCGGAGCACTTGATCGTGGAGGTGTCGGGCGAGGCCGTGCTCGTGGCCCCTCTTTCCGCCCCCGACGAGCTCCAGGGCAGCGTGGCCGTGATCCTCACCGCCACGCCTGCCCCGCAGGTCAGCACGGGGCTGCTTGCCTGGCTGCGCGCCAATCCCTCGGTGGCGCTCCTCGACTGCACGCAGCCCGGTATTGCCGGAGAAGAGGCTATGTGCGTGCTCGACGCAATCCCCGCCGCGCGTCGTGGCCTTCCCTGGTACCACCTCGTGGATCCGGCGCTGGCGGCGGCCGCGCGCTGGTTCAAGGCTCTGCTGCCCCTCGCTCCCGAGGCCTTCCACGCGACGCTGCTCTGTCCCGCCTCCGGCTTCGGGGCCGAGGCGATCGACGAGCTGGCCTCTCAGGGGACTGCTCGCCTCTCAGGAGGGGCGCCGCGCCGTCCGGTGCACCTACCCGCGGTGTTGGCGTTCGACCTGGCACTGGCGGCGGACGAGCGCTCCACCGCCCTCGAGGCGCAGTTCGCCGAGCTCTTCCCTGCCATCGAGCGGGGGTTCCACGTCATCGACACCGGGGTCTTCCACGGCACCCTGGCGACGGTGCTGCTCCGGTGCGCCCGGGACGTCCCACTGGAGAGGGCCCGCGCCCTCCTGCGCGCGACGCCTGGACTGCGCCTGGGACGCCGCAACGAGAACGTCACCGCGACCGGGGCCGCCGAGCAGGACCACGTGATCTGTGGGCGTCTGCGCGTTCACGGCCCCTGCGTGACGGCCTGGCTGCTCGCCGATGGGCTGCGTGTCGGAGGCGCGGGCGCGGTGGTGGAGCTCTTGAGCTCTCTCACCGCGTCGTGAGGGGAACCGGCTCCAGCGAGCCGGCCACCTCGCTGCCGTCGCCCAGGCGCACCGCCCAGGCGGCCCAAACGCCCCGTGGACGCGAGAGGAAAGTGACCAGGCAACCCGCGATCCGGGCGCGCGGTGGAACGAACGTCAGGTAGAAACGAAGCGCTGTGGCGTCGCGGACCACCGTTCGGTGCCAGACGCCCCCCTCGGGGCGCCCGTACTCCATCCCGGAGAAGTCGCCCAGCTGAACGTCGCGCACCTCCGTGCCCTCGAAACGCACCTCCGCCCAGTTGCCGGTACTCGCCAGCGCGCTCGCCTGCGGGGTGGGGTTGACCAGCGAGACCCGCATCGCGGTGGGTCCCGGCCACTCGACCGCGACCTCCGGCTTCGGGGACGGGCTGCCCCCCTGCAGGTACTCGAGGAACGCCTCCCGGCTCATGCCGAGGGTAGGCTCGGGAGCGGGCAGCCCGACGGTGTCCCAGCCCTCGAGCCCGGGGCGCACCGGGCGCAGGAGCAGCCCCAGGTCACGGTTGTAGCGCGCGGTGTCCACCAGCTCCACGGTGATGCTCTGGTTGGCGTCAACCGGCACGCCCCCCCAGTTCACGGGTTTTCGCAGCAGGAAAACGTCCCCGCGTTCGCCCGGGCGGTAGATCGAGGTCTCGCCGCCCACGATCATGGTGAGGGTCGCGCCGGCGGGGCCCGGCGGCGGCGTGGCGCGCGGGGCCACCACGATCGCCACCCTGTAGCGCACCCGCCCTGCATCCAGTCCGTCCACCGCGGTCAGGTCGTCCTGCAACGTCGAGGGCGGGAATGCAAGCGCGGGCGGGTTGCCGAAAGCGACGGCCACGGCCTGCACCGCCTCCCAGCCGCCCCGGGGGACGTGCTGAGCCAGCTCCGAGGCGGGGAGCGCCAGCTCCACGGTCTGCCGCAGCTTCCTGGCCGCGCCGGTGGCAAACTCCACGACGCCCGGCGAGAACCGCTTCGAGGCTAGCAGCAGCCCGGAACCTCCAGGCAGCGATCTCTGAACCGGGGCGAACTGGGCCGCGAACGTGCCAGGGTCGCCGCCCACCTTCTCGCCCCCCTCCACCCACACGAGGGCGGTCACCGACCACCCGGCGAGCCCCGTGAGGTCGGGCAGCGGCGACAGCGTGAAACGTGACGCGCCCTCGGCGAGCTGGACCTGTCCCACCGGCAAGACGAGGCCGTCCACCCCCGCCGCCCGCAGCGCGGTGAGCGTCGCCTCATCGGGGAGCCCGCCCAGCAACCAGACCCGGTGCTTGAGAGAGCGCCCGACTTCGGCCCGTGCTCCCGCCGCCACGAGCAGGACGACACCCGCCGCGGCCAGCCATCTCCTCACCATGCCGGCCATCGTACCAGCCTCACGTCTTTGCCGGGAACAACAGGCGCACCTCCAGGCCGCCGTCCACGTTGCGAGCCTCTACGCTGCCCCCCGCCCTGGCGGCTACGCGCTGCACGACCGCGAGCCCCAGCCCACTCCCCTCGCTGGTGGTGGAGAAGTGGGGCTCGAACAGCCGCCCCAGCAGCTCGCTCGCCACACCGCCGCCGGTATCGCGCACCGACAGCACGACCTGGCCCTCCAGCCTCCGCACCGCAACCACGATCTCCCCCTCGCGCCCGGCGAGCACGCGGGCGCTGTTCTCGAGCAGGTGGCGGAGGGCCCGCCGGATCCACTGCGCGTCGGCAACGATCTCGGCCTGGTCGCCGAGCACGCTCACCGTGATCCCGCGCTGGCGGAGCACCTCGTACTCCGCGGCCACCTCGTGCGCGAGCTGCGCAAGCGGGATGGTCTCGGGCTCCCAGTGCTCGAGGGCGACCAGGTTGGAGAACCCCTGCGCGACTTCGCGCAGGTGCTCGACGCGCTCGAGGATCTGCTCGGCGGCAACTTTCGCCACGGCCGCAACCTCGTCGGGCCCGCGTGCGAGCGCTGCTTGCAGCTCCTCCGCCCACAGCCGGATCGGGGTCAGAGGGTTCTTGACTTCGTGGGCGGCGATGCGGGCCAGTTCGGCGAACGACGAGAGCCGCTCGGCGCGCGCCAACTCGGAGAGGTCCTCCATCACGAGAAGCACGCGGCCTACGCTCCTCGGCAGCGGCAGGACGATCACCCGCCACAGCGCCTCCGGCGACGCCGTGGGGTGCATGGTTTCCTCCACCCTCTCGCCCGCCGCGGCGCGCGCGATCAAGGTGTCGATCCCGGCGCCGAAGCGCCGGGCAAGCTCTTCGAGCGGCTCGTCGCTGGCCAACAGCTGACGCGCCGCCGGGTTGGCGAGCTCGACGCGCCCTCCGTCGTCCGCCACCAGAACCGCGGCGGAGAGGGTACCGAGCACTCTCTCCAGCAGGTCGCGCTCGCGCCGGAGCTCTTCCTCCCGTCGCTGGACCTCATGAGCCATGGTCTCGAAGGCTCGGCCGAGTGCGCGGACGTCCTCGTCGCCACCGGTCTCGAGGCCGGCGAAGGGCTCGCCGCGCTCCAGCCGGTGGGCAGCGCCTACCAGGCGGCGCAGCGGGCGCCCGAGCCTCTCCCCGAGCCTCTCCGCGGTGGCCAACGCCAGCACCATCGCGAGGATCGCCGTGACCAGGAACCACTCTCCGGGGGACGGGCTGCGACCGAGGGCCTGGAACCTCAGTCCGACCACCCCGACCACGATCGGCTCCTCCCCCCGCATGGGCGCGAAAACGCTGGTCTCGTCGCCGGCCAGCACGACCGGCTCCTCCCACCCGCGCACCGAACGCACGTACGCCTCGGAGGGCGGCAGCCACGGGACGATTCCGAGCACCGCGAGGTCCGGCCGGGTCGAGGAGACAATCTTCCCGGATCGGTACACGGCCACCGCTCCGCCCAGCTCCCGCACCAGCCAGGAGAGCCCTTCATCTCGCCTCGCTGAGGCCAGCAGTTGGCTCACGGCCCGGCCGAGCTCCAGGCGCGCTTTCTCCTGCTGGCGGTTCCACTGCCTCGGGAGGAACTGGCCCAGGAGGAGGACCGGGAGCACCGCGGTGGCCACCGCGAGCACCCGGACCCGGCCGCCGAAGGTGCGGCGCTGCCCCCACCAGGTCTCCCACCGCCGCCGGTACTCCAAGATCGTGAGTGGGAACACGCCCCAGAGCGTGAGGGCTGCGAGCACCAGACCGGCCTCCGCGATCGGCGGGCGCACCCAGGGCACTACCAGCACCGCGTCGTGGTGGGCTCGAAAGTACGCCGCGAACTCCCGTTCCCCGACACCCACCCGCCCCCAGCTACGCCCCTCCGCCAGCGCCCTCCCGATGCGCGCGGGGGAGAGCGGGCGGAAGGTGGCCCCGCGGCTCGTCGGCGCACCCGAGCGGTCGAACACCGCCACCGGCACCTCCACCCCGGCCGCCCCGAGGCCGGTCAGCACGTCGTTGGGCGACGGCGGCGTCAGGATTGCCACTCCCCAGCCGTTGGAGAGGGCGCGGGAAGCCAGCACCCGCGGCGCGCCCTCCGCCTGGATCGCGCTTCCCCCCCAGCTCTCCGCCGCTTCGCCACCCGGGTCGGTCAGCACGAGCGAGGTCCCGGGCAGCGTCTCGGGAAGGCCCACCCAGGTGGCGAGACGACCGAGAACCACCAGCCGCTCCCAGGGCTCCAGGCGCACCATGCTCGCGAGGGCTTGCTCGGGGAGCGAGCCCAGCAGCGCCCTCGCCGGGGGAGCCGCGCTCTCGAGGCGCGCCAGAGTGGACTCGGTGGTGGCCACCAGGTCGACGCGTCGCGTTGCGTCGTCGCTTCCGACCAGGAGGCCGGCCGCCGCGAGCGCGGGCAGCATCAGCCCTCTGCCCGGGAGCCCCAGCAGCGTGATCGACGCCGCGCCGACTCCGAGCAACGCGTCATCCGCCCGGATGACCC
>JALHTD010000312.1 GCA_022865555.1 Thermoanaerobaculaceae bacterium
CCGCCCCCGGGCTACTTGAAGACCGACACCGCCACGACGCTCTCGCTGGTGGCATCGTTCTGAGGATTCTGGGGAGCGTCTGCGATGAAGGTGCCGCGTGCTCTCGCCGTGATCGTCCTCTCCTGGCTCGCTGCCGCGACGCTCTCGGCGGCAGGCGGTGGGTGGCTCGACGCTCCGCCCGCCGGTTGGAACAAGCCCGGAGCGGCACTGCCGCAGGCGCCGTCCGTAGAGGGCAACCCTGATCCGCGCTGCCGGGACCAGGCCCGCCCGGCGGCGAGCGCGGGGGACCGCGCCGTCGCGGCCGCCGGGTGGACCCTGGTGGGTCCGCTGCAGATCTTCGGCGACACCGCGGTGGTCACGGGGGCGTCGGCCTTCGACGGCATGTGCCGGTGGTGGGGCTACCAGGTTTTCGTGTTCGTGGACGGGCGTTTCGCCGGCACGCTGTCGCCCGGGCCGATGAACTCGCGGACCGATGGGGCCGCGGTCCAGGTTCACGTCTACCAGGCCTCGATCATCACAGCCGAGTTCGCCCGTTACACGGAGAAGGATCCGCTCTGCTGCCCCTCGGGGAAGAGCCTCGTGAGCTACCGGGTGGAGCAAGGATCCGGGGGGCCGGTGATCGTGCCTCTCGAGGTGAGCACCACGCCTTCGAAGGCGCCGTGAGGCAGCCGGCCGCGCCGCCCCTCAGTGCGTGAAGAGCGTCTTGACAATCGGGTAGTCACCCTCGCGCAGCGAGCCCGCGCGGATGCAGCGGACCTTGCCGCCCGGGGCGGCGATGACCTGCAGCGGTATCGAGCCCGTGGGCGCGCCGGGGAACCCCGCAAGCCACCGGTCGAGGTCGGAAGACGCTGCGAGGCGCACCGAGTTGCCGGGCGCCACGGTCGGGTTCTCCTGCAGGAAGCGGGTGAGGTCCTGTTCCCTGGCATCCACCGAGAGGAACCAGAGGTCGGCGCCGATCCCGTCCTTGCCGAGTTGCTCGTGCCAGCGCAGGACCAGCGGCATCTCGCGCCGACACGGCCCGCACCACGTCGCCCAGAGGTTGACCCACACCCAGCGGTCGGTCTGCACCACGGGGAGCCGCTCGCCGGTTCGGGCAGGGACAACCTTCGGGAGGGCGAGGGTGGGGGCGTCGGCTCCGGCGTAGAAGACGTCGCACCAGCGCTCGGGAGCGGGGGTCTGCCCGCTCGCCTTGACCCCCTCGACGCGCGAGATCCGGGGCTGCTCGCCCCCTCCGCAGCCGGCCGCCAGCGCCGCAACCGCCGCCAGCGCGAGAACGGTCGCGCTCAGAGGCGGCAGTCGATCCATGCGATGAACGCGGAGCGGTTGAGATAGGCGGTGTTGCACGGTTGGTCCGGCCGCGAGCGTTTCCATTGGCAGAAGTCCCGGTCGAGCTGGGCGAACTCGGCGCCCAGCCAGAGCAGCCCGACCTCCTGCTCGAGGTCGGGGTCGGCGAACTTGGATTTGATGTGGTCGAGCACCGTGTCCGCGCGCTTGCGGGAGAGCTCCCGGTTGTAGCCGAGAGGGCCCTCGGGAGAGGCGCGCGAGACGACCAGGAAGTACGAGGCACCGCGCTGGTCGGCGAACGCCTTGTCGAGGAGCGCGATGGCGTCGGGGTCGAGGTCGGCGCTGTCCTGGTCGAACTGGATGATGGCCACGCGGTCGGCGAGCGGGACGAACAGCGCGTTGAAGTCGTCGCCCGACATCGCGGCCACGCTGCGCGCCTGCAGCGGCTGACAGCCACGCTGGGAGCCGCCCTTGAGGAGGCCGCAAGAGGTCAAGACTCGGCGGAGGATCTGTTTGAGAGTGCCGGTGCAGTACCCCTCGTCCGCCGCGCTCGCGACGGCCGCGCTAGGGCCCTTGCCCTTTTCGGCCTGCAGCTCGGCGAGCCTGGTCGCGGCGGAGCGCACCCACACGCCTACGAGCGCCGACAACACCGCCAGCGCGACGACGAAGAGGATGAAGTGAACCCGTGTCGGTCTCATGGTCTCACCTCGCCGCACGGCCTGGCCCGCCCGGCTGCTGCGCGGCGAGCATCCGGGAGAGCACGTACTCGAGCCCGAGGTCGGTGTCCTCGTCGCACACCTTCTGCCCGCGCACGAAAAGCTGGGGCGTCACGACGGGCAACGAGTTGGCCACCGCCCACCGTAGCGACCGGTTGAGCCTCGACTTGACCGAGGGCCTGCCCAGACAGTCGGCCAGCTGCGGGAACTGCTGCCTGATCCGCGCGTACAGGCGGTCGGGATCCTTCCCCAGCTCCCGCAGCTCGGCCTGGTGGCCGAACGCCCACTCCAGGACCCGGTCGGCCTGCACGCCTCCGCACAGCACCGCCTCGGATACGGCGCACGCCCCGGGGTGGAGCGATTCGCTCACCATCCAGTTGCACTCTTTGTCGAGCGGGAAGAGCACCAGCTCGCGCGACAGCCGCCCGCCGAGTCCGCTCGCCGAAAGCCGCTCGGAGAACCCCTTGCAGGCGGGGCACAGCGGATCCAATACCTCGATCGCCGGGACGCCGCCGGGAGGGCCCGTCAGCTTCACCCGCACGCCGTACCGGTCCTCGGGGTGCAGCAGCTCCCCGCACCGCACCACGGTGTCCGCATAGGCGGGCTTGAGGGCGACGTAGAGCAGCGCCGGCACGAACACGAACGCAACACCTTCGAGGAAGTAAGCGGCGTACTTGCCCCAGGGAACCGGTCGCGGGCCGGTGCCTCGCGCGGCCTGCCTGTAGGCCACGATCGCCGCGACGAACGCCCCGATGGCGGCGACGTACGTCCCGACGCACAGCTTGCACACCGCGCCGACGCGCAGGATGGAGACCAGGAAATAGACCACTGAGACGACCACAGGAAGGAGCGTGGCTGCCACCGTGAAACGGGTCTCGTTAACGTCGCCGGCGAGGCGGCGAAGAAATAGGTCGGCGGCCCGGAACAACAGGTAGACGAACACCGCGAGGGCCGGCAGCGCTATCGGGATGCCGCCCCAGGTCCAAGTGCGGAGAACGGCGGAGTAGGGGCTCATCAGCACCGCGTGGCACCCGGAAGAGCCGGTCGTGTCCGGCGCTCCGATCCCGGGCACGAACGAGCAGGTGATCGCGTGCACCTGCCGGTCCAGGAACGCCGCGTAGTCGTAGGTCGAGACCGCGGAGAAGATGACCCCGGCCAGGGCGAACGCGGCCAGGGCCACGGTTGCTGCACCTCGAGTCGGGCCCACGTCGCCACCCTCCAGTCTCGGCAGCGCGAAGGATGTGTGGATTCTGCCTCGCGGCGATACTAGCATCCGCCGCAGCGCGGTCAAGCTGGTCGTCGCAAACATTTGCCGCGGTGAGTCGTCGAGGCAACGTTGGGCGCGCCCCGCGTGCTAGAATGCGCCGTTTTAGCGCACGACCGGCAGACACGCGGAGGTGCTGTGGAACCCTTGGAGACGTTGCGAGCTCACCGTCGCGGAAAGCTCGACGAGCTCCGGCGCCGGGGCCTCGACCCGTACCCGCCGCGCTTCCCAGTCGATGGCAGGGTCAGCGAGATCGAAGCGCGCCTCGCCGCGCTCGATGCGGCGGCGCTCGAGGCCAACCCCCCGCGGGTGCGCGTCGGCGGCCGCGTCACCGCGGTCCGCAGCCACGGCAAGGCGACGTTCGTGGACCTCTCGGACGGCGACGGACGCATCCAGGTCTACCTCAAGCGCGACACCGTGGGCGACGAAACTTTCTCGCTGCTCGAGACCCTCGACCTCGGGGACTTCTGGGGTGCCGAAGGGGTGGTCTTCCGCACCCGCACCGGCGAGCTGACCGTGCGCGCCGAGCGGGTGACGGTGCTCGCGAAAGGGCTTCAGCCGTGGCCGGAGAAGTGGCACGGGCTGGCCGATCACGAGTTGCGCGCGCGCCAGCGCTATCTCGACCTCGCCACCAACCCGGACTCGCGGAAGGTTTTTCTGGCCCGTGTCGCGATCGTTCGCGAGATCCGAGCGTTCCTGGATGCCCGCGGCTTCATCGAGGTGGAGACGCCGATGATGCAGCCGATCCCGGGCGGGGCCGTCGCGCGGCCGTTCGTGACCCACCACAACGCGCTGGACATGGACCTCTTCCTGCGCATCGCTCCCGAGCTCTACCTCAAGCGTCTGGTGGTCGGGGGTTTCGAGCGGGTTTACGAGATCAACCGGAACTTCCGGAACGAGGGAATCTCGACGCGGCACAACCCCGAGTTCACGATGCTGGAGTTCTACTGGGCGTACTCCAGCTACGAGGACCTGATGGAGCTCACCGAGGAGATGGTGAGTGCGATCGCCGAGAAGGTCGTCGGTGGCAGCACGATTCCCTGGGGCGAAGCCACGCTCAGCCTGAAGCGCCCATGGCGCCGCCTCTCGATGCGCGACGCGGTGCTGGCACACTCGGACCTCCGTCCCGAAGATCTCCATGAGCGGGCGAAGCTGGAGGCCGCGGCACGGCGCTTCGACATCGCCGACGTGGCACGCCTCTCCTCGGGCAAGCTTCTGGCTGAGCTGTTCGAGGCAACTGCGGAGCGTCACCTCGAAGATCCCACGTTCATCGTCGACTTCCCCGCGGATATCTCGCCCCTCGCTAAGCGCAAGCCGGCCGAGCCCGACCTCACCGAGCGCTTCGAGCTGTACCTGGGCGGGATCGAGCTCGCCAACGCCTTCACGGAATTGAACGACCCCGACGACCAGCGCCGCCGCTTCGAGGAGCAGGCCCGCCACGGCGGTGGCGTCGTGGACGAGGACTACCTGCTGGCGCTCGAGCACGGGATGCCTCCGACCGCCGGCGAGGGGATCGGCCTCGACCGCCTGGTCATGCTGCTGACCGACTCGCACTCCATCCGCGACGTGATCCTCTTCCCGCTGCTGCGCCCTAGGGAGTGAGCCGTGGCGTCGGTGCTGACGCAGATCGCCGGTCGCTACCTTCTGGGTCTGCGCCGGCGCACCCACGTTGCCGCGGTCAGCGCGATCAGCTTCGGGGCGATGGCCCTGGGGGCGGCGGCCCTGGTGCTGACGCTGGCCCTGCTCGAGGGCTTTCAGTCCACGATACGTGCGCAGCTTGCGGAGAGCGGCATCCACGCCGAGCTGCGCCCGCGCGCGGGGCGCACCCTGCCCCCCGGCGACTGGCTCGTCTCGCTGCGTGCCCGCCACCCCGAGCTTCAGGTCCGGTCCGTGAGCGGCGGGGCGGTGTGGTGCCTGGGGCTCGACGGGGCGATCCCGGCGGAGCTGGAGGCGGTGGACACACTGTCCCGTGTGGAGGTCAACCGGGTGCTCGCGGCTCGGCTCGGCATCGGCGCCGGTTCGGAGCTCGTGGTCGCGAGCCCGAAGCTGGTCCTCACGCCGCTGGGCCCAATGCCGACCCGGCGCAAGGTGGTGGTGGATGCGGTCAGCCCGGTGCAGCCCGGTGACGAGCGGGCGGTCATTCGTGTCCCCGCCCAGGTCGGCGCCACGCTGATCCCCCTCGGTGGCCCGCGCTCGGTGGCGCTGCGGGCCCAGGACCCTGCTCAAGCGTGGAGTGTGGCATCGGTTGTGCAGGGTGAAGTGCCGGATGGAGTGGAGGTGGTTTCGTTTCGGGAGCTGAACCGTCCGCTGCTGGCCGCCCTGACGCTCGAGCGCGTGATGATCGGCTTCGGCGTTGCGCTCGTGATGGCTGTCGCCGCCCTCAACCTGCTGTGCAATCTGACACTGCTGGCGGCGGAAAAGCGTGCCGATGTGGCACTGCTGACGGCCCTCGGGCTTCCCCCCGCGAGGGTGCGCCGGCTCTTCCTGATGCTGGGCCTCGGGGTCGGGGCGCTGGGCGGTGTGCTCGGCACGGTGGCCGGGGGGCTCGCCGCGGAGATCCTCGACCGCACCCATGCGCTCCCGCTGCCGCGCGGGGTCTTCATCGTCTCTCACGTCCCGTTCCGGGTGACAGCCGGTGCGGTCCTCGTCGTGTTGGCCGTCTCCCTCGTCGCCGCGTTGCTGGCCTCCCTCGCCCCGGCCCGCGCCGCCGCCAAGCGCGACCCCCTGGAAGGGCTGCGGTATGAGTGAGATGGTTCACGCTGCGGGGTTGCGCAAGGGCTACGGCTCGGGGGATCGGCGCGTGGAGGTGCTCCGCGGCCTCGACCTCGCGGTGGCGAAGGGAGAGATGCTCGCCGTCGTCGGGCCCTCGGGTGTCGGCAAGAGCACGCTGCTCCACCTGATCGGGTTGCTCGACCGGCCCGACGCCGGGCAGCTCGTGCTGTTCGGCAGCGACGTGTCCGCGCTCTCGGTTGATGAGCGCGCCCGCTGGCGCAACCGCCGCATAGGTTTCATCTTCCAGTTCCACGCGCTGCTGGCGGAGTTCTCGCTGGAGGAAAACGTTGCCATGCCGCTCCTGATCGCCGGCCGCCCGCGCCGCGCCGCGCTCGACGCGGCGCGCGAGTTGGTTGCCACGGTAGGCCTCGATCACAGGCGCGATCACTTTCCGGACGAGCTCTCCGGGGGTGAGCAGCAGCGGGGTGCAGTCGCACGCGCGCTGGTGGCAGAGCCGGAGCTCCTACTCGCCGACGAGCCCACGGGAAACCTGGACGCGGCGAACGCCGAGGGGCTGTTCAGCCTGTTGGAGCAGCTGCATTTGAGTCGTTCCCTCACGAGTGTTATCGTGACGCACAACGAGGCCCTGGCCGGCCGGTGCGGTCGAACGCTCCGGCTGACCGGGGCCGCTGTCGAGGAGGCATGCTCGAGAATCTGACCGAGAGAGCGCGACGGACGCTCTTTTTCGCCCGCTACGAAGCGGCGCAGGCAGGGGCCGTTGCCATCGGCTCGGAGCACCTACTGCTCGGCCTGCTGCGGGAGAGCGACGAGATCGTCGAGCAGCTCCTCCAGCACTTTCAGCTTTCGAGCGACGAGCTTCGCGCCGACCTTGGCCCCGCCTTCCGCGGCTCGGAGACGCAGACACCAGCCGAGCTCCCGCTGGCCGAGGACAGCCGGCGGATCCTCCTCCTCGCTGCCCACGAGGCCGAGGCGCTCGGCCAGCCTGCGGTGGGCAACGAGCACGTGCTGCTGGGGATCCTTCGGCTCGAGGGGTGCGTGGCGGCTCGGGCGCTTGCCACGCACGGGATGTCGCTTCTGTCGGTGCGCGAGGAGTTGGGCGAGATCTGGCGCGAGCGGGAGATCAAGAAGGGCAAGCGGGAGCTCACGGCTCTTGGCGAGTTCGCTCGCGACCTCACGGAGTTCGCCGCCTCTGGCGGCTTCGACCCGCTGGTCGGGCGCGAGCAGGAGGTCGATCGCATCGTCCAGATCCTCCTTCGCCGCACCAAGAACAACCCCGTGCTGCTGGGCGAGCCAGGGGTGGGAAAGACGGCCATCGTGGAGGGCCTGGCCCAGCGCATAGCGACCGGCCGCGTCCCCGTGCAGCTCGCCGACAGGCGGATTCTCGCCCTCGACCTCTCGCTGGTGGTGGCGGGGACCAAATACCGCGGCCAGTTCGAGGAGCGGCTCAAGGCAATCCTCAAGGAGCTCAAGGAGAACCCCGAGATCATCGTGTTCATCGACGAGCTGCACGTGCTCATCGGGGCGGGTTCTGCAGAGGGCTCGCTCGATGCGGCCAACATCCTCAAGCCGGCGCTCTCCCGCGGCGAGGTCACGTGCATCGGGGCCACCACGCTCAAGGAGTACCGCAAGTACATGGAGAAGGACCGCTCGCTCTCCCGCCGCTTCCAACCAGTGGTGGTGCAGCCGCCTGACGAGGCCGCCACGCTGGGCATCCTTCAGGGCATCCGCGAGCGCTACGAGAAGTTCCACAACGTCCGCTACACCGACGAGGCGTTGCGTGCGGCGGTCGAGCAGGCGGGTCGCTACATCACCGACCGTTTTTTCCCCGACAAGGCCATCGACGTCCTGGACGAGGCGGGCGCGCGCGTGAAGCTGCGAGGGGCGGCATCGACCGAGCAGTTGCGCCATATGCAGAGCGAGGCGGGCCGCGTCGTGCGGGAAATGAAGCGGGCGATCTCCGCCAAGGACTTCGAGGGCGCCGTGAAGCTGCGCGAGCGCGAGCTCGAGCTGCGCGGAGAGATCAAGCGCCTTTCGCAGACGCAACCGACCAGTGAACCCGCTGCCGATGTGGAGCGGGGCGACGTGGAGGAGGTCATCGCATCGTGGACCGGGATCCCGATCACCACGCTGCGAGAGGATGAGGCCGGTCGCCTGGCCCGCATGGAGGAGATCCTGCGGCAGCGCGTCGTTGGCCAGCAGGAGGCGATCTCCGCAATCGCCCGCGCCATACGGCGCTCGCGGCTCGGAGTGACGCGCGGGCTGCGCCCGATCGGATCGTTCCTCTTCCTGGGACCCTCGGGAGTGGGAAAGACCGAGGCGGCGCGGCAGTTGGCGCGGTTTCTCTTCCACGCAGACAGGGCCCTGGTGCGGTTCGACATGTCCGAATACATGGAGAAGCACACCGTCTCCAAGCTGATTGGCTCGCCCCCGGGGTACGTGGGCTTCGAGGAGGGCGGGCAGCTCACGGAGCGCGTGCGGCGCCAGCCGTACTCGGTGATCCTGCTCGACGAGATCGAGAAGGCTCACCCGGACATCCCCAACCTCCTGCTTCAGATCCTGGAGGATGGCCTCCTCACCGACGCGTACGGCGACCAGGTGGACTTCAAGAACACGCTGATCATCATGACCTCCAACCTCGGCACCCGCGAATTGCTGGCAGGTGCCGCTCAGGTAGGTTTTGCCGAGCGGGGAGGTGTCCCGACCCAGCACGAGATCCGCGAGACCGTGCTGCGCGAGCTCAAGCGCCAGTTCCCGCCCGAGTTCCTCAACCGCCTCGACGACATCGTCGTCTTCCACCCGCTCCAGCAGGAGCAGCTGCGCGAGGTTGCTCGGCTGCTGGTCGGTGACGTGGTTACGCACCTCGCGGGCCGCGGCATCATGCTCGAGGTGCCGGAGCAGACCCTCGAGTGGCTGCTCGGCCACGCCGGCGGTGAGGCCTCGGCAGGGGCGAGGCCGCTGCGCCGTGCGGTCCAGCGCTACCTGGAGGACGCAGTTTCCGATTACCTCATCTCCCACCGCCCGGGGAGCGATGGGCCGCTTCACGCCGGCGTCGAAGGGGACCACCTCTTTGTTGCGACCCAGGAGGGCGTGTGCGAGCAGTAGTCGTCGCAGCCCTTCTCGCTCTGGCCGCCCTGTCTGCGTTGGCCGCCGCCCCTCCCAACGCGATCGTCGGCGAGATCAAGATCGTCGGCGCGAGCACGATCAACGAGGATACGGTCGAGTACTACCTCGGCGTGGCAAAGGGTGAGCCCTACGACGCCGCAGCCGTTGCGAAGAACTTCCACCGTTTCTGGGACTCCGGCCTCGTGGAGGACATCACGGTCGAGGCGGAGGAGATGGCGCCGGGCCAGGTGAGGCTCATCATCACCGTGAAGGAACGCCCGAAGGTCACCGAGTGGGTCTTCGAGGGCAACAAGAAGCTCTCCACCTCGACGATCAGGGAGAAGCTCGAGACCGCAAACATCAGCCTGAAGCGCAACGTGCCGCTGCGCACGTCCGAAGTCCAGCGGTTGCGGCAGGCCATCCTCGACGCCTACGCCACCGACGGGTACGCCAGCGCCGTGGTCAACCCGGTGACCACCGGGACCGGGCCCAACCAGGTCAAAGTGACTTTCCAGATCGACGAGGGTGCCAAGATAAAGATCGGCAAGATCGACTTCGTTGGGAACAAGGTGTACTCGGACGGCACCCTCAGGGGCGCACTCAAGAAGACCAAGCAGAAGGGTCTGTTCCACATGTGGGGAAAGAAGATCATCTGGAACAAGGAGGTCTGGGGCGAAGACTCGGAAAACCTCAAGAAGTACTACATGAACCACGGCTACAAGGACATCGTCGTGGGCGAGCCGAAGGTCGAGCTGATCGCCCGCAAGCCGCAGGCAGCAACCCAGAAGGGGAAGGACTACCGCATGGTGGTCGTGATCCCGGTGGACGAGGGCAAGCAGTTCCGCATGGGGTCGCTGAGCGTCAAGGGCAACACGGTCTTGCAGTCCGAGAGCCTTCAAAAGCTCTACGAGGCCAAGGCGGGGAAGATCTACAACTACTCCAAGGTGGAAGAGGGCAACGAGTCACTGCGCACCCTTTACCAGTCCCGCGGCTACATCTACGCGTACACCAACCCGTCGCTGGTGGAGCGCAAGGACAAGCCGGACACGGTGGACGTGGTCGTGGTTGTGTACGAGGGTGAGCGCTTCCGGCTCGGGAGGCTCGAGTTCGCCGGCAACACTAAGACGCAGGACAAGGTGCTGCGGCGCGAGGTACGCCTGATCGAGGGTGACTGGATGAACATGTCCCTCTTCAAGCGGTCGGTGTTCAAGGTCAACCAACTCGGCTATTTCAAGCTCAAGGAAGACCCGGTCGACCTGAAGATCGACGAGGCGAACAAACGTGTCAACGTGACGATCAAGGGGGAGGAGGTCGGCAGGACCGATGTCCAGTTCGGCGCCGGGTACTCCGAGATCGAGGGCCTCTTCCTGCAGGGGGCGTTCAGCACCCGCAACTTCCTGGGTCGCGGCGAGATCGTCGGTGTGAGCGCCCAGGTGGGCAAGACGGCGAGAACCTACTCGCTGTCCTTCTCCGAACCGTACTTTCTCGACAAGGCGATGCTGATCGGCGGCTCAATCTACAACCAGTCGACCGACTATTCGGCCTACTCGTACGCTCAGAGCGACTACGCCCGGCAGGCGAGGGGCGGCTCCCTGGTGTGGGGCGTCTCGGTGGGGGACTTCGGCCAGTTTGCGCTCTCGTACGGCTACGAGAACGTGAACCAGAAGTACAGCACCGTCCGAACCCTCTTCCCGGGCGTGCCGCCAACGTACCCGCACCGCCCACCGTTGCCGCCGCCGTACAAGGACATGCCCGGGGAGACCAAGTTCTACCAGACCTACAGCGGCGTTACCTCGTCGCTGACGCCCTCCTACGCGTACAACACCCTCGATGACCCCTTCGACCCGAATGCGGGCAAGACGTACTTCGGCCGTTTGCGCTACGCGGGCGGCATACTGGGGGGGACGTTCCACTACTGGCGTCCCGAGGCGGGGATCACCTGGTACCGCCCGCTCAGCCGCCGCTACACGTTCGCGGTCAACTTCAACGCCGGCTTCATCAAGCCCATGCGAGGCATGCAGATCCCCATCTACGACCTCTACCGCCTGGGCGGTGAGCGCTCGATACGCGGTTTTCAGTACTACTCGATCATTCCGCGAACGCAGGACAAAGGTCTCTACTTCTACGACGCCAGCGGAGTTCCCCTCGGCGGCGACCGCTACGTGCAGCTCAACGTGGAGTACCAGATCAGGGTGGGCGGGCCGATCAAGTTGATCCTGTTCAGCGACACCGGGAACACCTGGAACGCGATCCAGGGCTGGGACATCGGCTGGGTCCGCTACAGCTACGGGGCCGAGTTGCGGATCTTCCTGCCCATCTTCCAGGCTCCGCTCCGGTTCATCTACGGAATCAACCCCAAACCGTTCCGGGACGAGCAGGGCTCGCTGTTCCAGTTCTCGAGCGGCACCACGTTTTGAAGTGGTCAAGAGCCAAGAGTTAGCAGTCGAGAGTCAGAGACCCGGGTCTCCAGCCCCCGGGTAGTTGATTTCTCGCCCTCAACTCTCAACTCTCGACTTCCATCGTGGCTGGTCGGACCGCTGGTAGACTTCGTTCCCGAGAATGCCTGAGAAGAGACGACCCGACGGCGCGCTACCGCCGCACCCGACGCTCTCCGGTTACTACGGTCGCGATGAGGACCGGCCCGACTTCGTGCGCGGTCTCTTCGACAGCGCCGCACCCGACTACGACCGGATCGAAGGGTACATGGCGTTCGGGTGGGGGCGGTGGTACCGGCGGGAAGCACTGGCCCGCGCGGGGCTCTTCGAAGGTTTGCGGGTGCTGGACGTGGCCATCGGGACCGGGTTGGTGGCCCGCGAGGCGGTGCGCCTGGCGGGCGGCACGTCCAGGATCACTGGTCTGGACCCAAGCGCCGGCATGCTGGCCGAGGCGCGCCGGCACCTCGGGGTGCGCGGGGTGCTCGGGATCGGAGAGCGGTTGCCGTTCAGCGACGACAGCTTCGACTTCCTGAGCATGGGCTACGCGCTGCGCCACCTCTCCGACCTGGCCGCCACGCTCCGCGAGTTTCGGAGAGTGCTGAAACCCGGAGGCACCCTGTGCGTGCTCGAGCTGACGCGCCCTGAGAACAGACTCGGCTATGCGGCCCTGCGCTTCTACCTGCGCCGTGTCGTGCCGACGTTCACGAGGCTGCGGACGCGCAACCGCAAGGCCGAACTGCTGATGAGGTACTTCTGGGACACGATCGAGACCTGCGTCCCCCCGGAGCGCATCCTCACGGCGATGGACGGAGCGGGCTTCGTGGACGTGCGCCGCGCCCTCGTGATCGGGCTGTTCTCCGAGTACACGGGGTACAAGCCGGGCACGCGCCCGACGCCTCCGGGGCCCGCCCGCAAGCCCGAGCGCAGCAACTTCTTCGTCCGCAAGATGGAGCGTTAGGCGGTCTCGGGACACACGCGCCCGGCCGTCCTGGGCGGCGCATCCGACTAGTGGCCGTTGACCTGCTTGGCAAGCGCGGCAAGCGTCAACGAGTCCTGGCTGCCAGAAGCATCGACCCCGGCGCGCTCGCGCACCTCGCCCAGGGTGATTGCCTCGGCGGTGCGGGCCAGACGCCAACCCGTGACGTCGGCGGTGAGGATGGAAGGGGCGGCGGCCAGGCTCGCGAGCACGTCGTGGCCGCTGTGACCCAGCAGCCTGACCACGGCGTCGGTGGAGAGGCTGCCCTCCCGATGCACCGCCAGCAGCAGGTTGACCAGGGCCTCGACGCCGTTGGGCCTGGGGGGCGGAACCGCGTGGCCCACCACCCATGAGGCCTCAGCACCCAGCAGCACGGCGAGCCAGAACAGGAAGAGCGAGAAGAGAAAGAACAGCAACAGGGAGAGCGAGCCGTAGATCACGTTGAGATCTGCCGCGAGCAGGAAGTAGGTCCGGAAGGCGATGTGGAGGACCGTCAGCGCGAACGCCCCGACCGCAGCGCCAGTGATCGCTGCGCGCCAACTCACGCGGGTGTGGGGCACCCAGCGGTAGAGCGCTGCCAGCACCACCGCGCCGAGGATCGCCGGGAGGGGGCGGCCTACGGGGGCCACCAGGGGGTACCACTGCCGGGACGACAGCCAGTAAAGGCCCGAGCCCAGAGCCGCGAGGAGCAGAGGCCCCCACAGCAACACCATCGCGAAGGAGACCAGCCGCCACTGCCAGCGGCGACGGCGGGGCACACCCCAGATGTCGTTGATGACCTCCTCGATCTGGTAGAAGGCGTTGAAGGTCAGAAGCACCGATATGGCAACCGCGATCCACCCCAGGGCCGCCGTGCGCTCGGCGAACGCCGCCAGCGTGCCCTGCACACGGGCCGGGGAGAAAGGCAGCACTGTGGCGATGGCTTGCACGACCACGGCCACCCGCTCGGGCTGCACACGCCCCACCATTACCAGCGCGACGGTGAGCAGCGGGACAATCGACAGCAACGTGGTGTAGGCGAGCGCACCTGCCCGCACGAGGAGCTGATCGCGGTGCTGCGCACGCATCAGCTCGCCGAGGAACCGGGCCAGCGCCCGGAGGGCTCGTCTCACAGGGTGACGGTCTCCTCCAGGGCCGGCACGACGCACCGCCAGCCGAAGCGCTTCCCGAAGCGCTCGGCGAGCGCTTGGCTGGCCTCGGGCTCGCCATGAGTGACGAACACAGTGCTCGGGGAGGCTGCGGCCTCACCGGCCCAGATCGTCAGCTCGTCCGCGTCGGCGTGCGCCGAAAGCGACTGGATGCTGCGCACCTGAGCCCGCACCGGGACCATCTCGCCGAAGATCTTCACCTCACCCTCGCCATCGAGGATCCTGCGACCCCTCGTGCCGTCCGCCTGGTAGCCGACGAACACCACGGTGTTGCTCGGGTCGGGCAGGCGTTGGCGGAGGTGGTGGAGGATGCGCCCACCGGTGGCCATGCCCGATGCCGAGATGATGATCGCCGGCCCGGTCAGGCTGTTGAGGCGCTTCGACTCGTCCACGCGTCCGACGGTCACCAGGTTGGGCGGCACCAGGGGTTCGACCCCCTCCCGGACGAGCTCGCGCATCTCGGCGTCGTGCTCGAGCGCGCAGGAGCGGTAGGTCTCGGTGGCCTCGCGAGCCATGGGGGAGTCGAGGAAGATCGGCAGTGGGTCGATGGCCCCATCCTCGATGAGCTCACGCAGGAAGTAGAGAACCTCCTGGGTGCGGTCGATGGCGAAAGCGGGGACGAGAATGACGCCCTTGCGCTGCACCGCTTCGGCGATGACCTCTGCAAGCTGGTCGCGTGGGTCCCCGGGGTCGTGGAAGCTGTTGCCGTATGTGGACTCCACCACAAGGTAGGTGGAGCCCGGGTAGGGCTCGGGGGCTTTCAGGATCGGGATATCGTAGCGGCCCACGTCCCCGGAGAAGTAAAGCGTCATGTGCTCGCCGCCCGCCACCTTGATGCGGAGCTCCACGGCCGCGGCGCCCAGGATGTGGCCCTGCCTGTGGTAGCGGAATTCTAGGCCCGGCTGGAGCGTAGCCCGCTGCCCGAACGGGAGCGTCTTGAGGGTACCGAGCGCTTCATGCGCGTCGCGGACCGTGAAGAGCGGCAGTGCCGGAGTGTGTTTGGTGGACCCGACCTTGTTCGCGAAGCGCGCCTCTTCCTCCTGCAGTTTGGCGGCGTCGGGGAGGACCGCGTGCAGGAGGCGCCCGGTGGGAGGGGTCACGAACGTCGGCCCGCCGAAACCGTCCCGCTCCAGGCGAGGGAGAAAGCCGCTGTGATCGATGTGCGCGTGGGTGAGGATCACGGCCGAGAGCGAGCCTGGTGAGACCGGAAATTTGGCCCAGTTTCGCAGCCGCAGCTCTTTCTTGCCCTGGAAGAGCCCGGCGTCGATCAGGAGCCGCGCACCGTGGGCCTCGAGGAGGTATCGCGAGCCGGTCACGGTCCCGGTGGCGCCAAGGAAAGTGAGGGAGACCATTGGGGCCTCTAACGATACCCGCTCACAGGGGGTGCTTCAAGGCCGATACCCCATGTCCTTGCGAGCAGGTTCCTTGCGTGTCCCCCAACCGGGGCGTAGAATCGTGCCGATCACGGGATGACCGGGAGGTGCCCATGACACCCACGAAGAAGGCCTCGGGAGTGGAAGAGAAGATCGATCAACTGGAGGGCGCCGTGCACGGGGTGCTCGAGGGAGCGAAGGAGTCCATCGCCCGTGCGGAAGGCTCGATGGCGAAGGCCAAGGAGGCACTCGGGGAGGGCTACGGCAAGGCCAAGGCCCGCTCGGAGGAAGCGTACAGCAAGGCCCGGGCGTACCTGACGGAGGCCCGCGCCGCGCTCGAGTCCACCCGGGAGAAGATGGGGCAGCTCTACGGGCGCTCGCGCGAGGTCGTCGAAGAGGGCTACGATAAGGCGAAGGTCCAGTTCGACAAGCTCTACGCCGAGGTCAAGAAGGGCTACGCCAAGGTCAAGGCCAAGGTGCAGGAGGTAGACGTCAAGGAGGTCCGTGACGACGTCGTGGACTACATCCGGCGCAACCCCGGGAAATCGATCCTGATCGCAATCGGAGTCGGTTTCGCCCTGGGTTATCTGGTGCGCCGTCGGGAGCCCTAACGCATGGATGACGAGAAACCGCGCACCGAGGACGAGCACGAGCAGGAGGAGCTGTACGAGCTTCAAGAGGAGGAAGAGACGAGCCAGCGGCGCCAGCGCCTGAACGCCGACTTCCTGCTCGACAAGGTCATTCCGGACGAGATCGACTGGCGCGACCTGGTGCGTCGGCACCCGATGCTGTCGGTGGGTGTGGCGGCCGGTCTCGGCTTCCTGATCGGCCGCTCCAAAGGCGCCACGATTGTGGCGGGCGCCTCTGCGGCCGTCAGCGCCGCCGTGATGCGCCAGCTCTCCGACGTTCTTGACGGCGAGGTGTTCGAGTTCTAGCCCTCGCACATCGGGGGTGGACCATGCCGTGGTGTCCCAGTGCGGCGCGGAGTACCGGGGAGGGTTCAGCCGCTGCTCCGAGTGCGGCGTCGCTCTTGTCGACGCGCTCCCGTCGAAACCCCAAAGGCCGGCCGAGCCCGGGCCCGAATGGGTCGAGATCGCCTCGTACACGACGGCTGAAGAAGCTCGCCTTGCCCAGGGTCTGCTTCAGGAGCAGGACATTCCGGCCGAGGTCATCGACAAACACGTCGTTCTCAACCCGTTCCCCCAGGTTGACGAAGCCGAGGTGCTTCTGCTGGTCCCGCCGGAGCAGGCCGAGCAGGCCGACGCCGTGCTCGCCCGTGCCGAGGCCGGGGAAGACGCGCTGCCGGAGGATGCGGATACCGGGGCCGAGAAGCCGGAGGGAGAGCCGGCTTGACCCTGCCTGCCTCCATCGGCCGCTACACGATCACGGGTGAGCTCGGGCGCGGGGCGATGGGCGTGGTCTACCGTGCGATGGACCCCGCGCTGGAACGCCCGATCGCCATCAAGGTGATCGCGGCCCGCACGAACCTGGTGCCGCTTTCGGGCGAGGAGCTCGAGGCGCGTTTCCTGCGTGAGGCACGGGTGGCGGCGCGTATCAATCATCCGGGCGTAGTCACGGTCCACGACTCCGGGCGAGAGGGAAACTCTCTCTACCTCGTGATGGAGCTGGTGGAGGGGGAATCGTTGAGCGAGCGGCTGGCACGGCGGCGGTTCCCCTCGGCCCCCGAGGCGCTCGAGGTCGTCGCTCAGGTGGCCGATGCGCTCGGCGCGGCCCACGCCCTCGGGGTGGTGCACCGGGATGTCAAGCCCGGCAACATCATGCTGACCCGTGGCGGGCGGGTGAAGGTTGCCGACTTCGGGGTGGCCAAGGCCATCGGGGAGCAGACCGACCTCACGCGAGCCGGGACGGTCATCGGAAGCCCGGCCTACATGGCACCCGAACAGGTGCGGGGCGAGGTTTTGGACGGCCGCGCAGATCTCTTCTCCCTGGGCGTGGTGCTCTACGAGCTGCTGCTGCGCCGCAAGCCGTTCCCGGCGGACACGGTCACGACCTTGATCTACCAGATCCTGCACGACGACCCGCTCGCCGACCCGCAGATCTCACGTGCGCTCGGGGAGGACGCCGCGGCCTTCCTCCGCCTCTGCCTCGCCAAGCCCCTCGAGGCTCGCATCCCGGACGCCGCGACGTTCGCCGCCAGCGCGCGGGGGCTGGCCGCGCGCCTGCCGGTCTCCAGCATCGAGATCACCGGCCCCACGATGAAGCTCCCGGTGACGCCTCCGGTGCCCCCCCTGCCCGCCGCCCACCCGGTCACCGCCGGTCCGCCTCCTGTGACGGCGCGGTCATCGAGGTTTCCCGTCGGGCTGGTTCTGACCGCGGTTGGGGTGGCGCTGCTCGGCTTGGCCGCCCTCATCGTGGCCGGAAGGCTGGCACGCCGCGAGCCTGCTGGGACCGGCCGAGAGTCGAGCCCTCCCGGTGGCGCTCCCGTGGTGGCGGGCGTGCCGACGGTGCTCGCGAGAGGGGTTGCACCCGCCCCGCGGCCGAGCTTCACGCCGCAGCGGGTCGTCGAGCCGACGATGCTGCCGACCTTGGCCGCTCTGCCCGCGGTGCCGCCGACGGTCGTCCCCAGGCCCACGCTGCCCCCGTTGGCGACACCGGAGCCGACGGTGCCGCCAGTGGTCGCGATCTTCTACTGCCAGAGCGGTGCCGAGTTCAACGTCTCGCCCGAGGAGGCCATCGTGACGGTGGACGGGAAAGAGATCGGCAAGGCCGACGACTGGGACGGCAAGGGCGGCGGCCAGACGTACATCTTTCCGCGCCCCGGCAAGCACTACGTGAAGCTGGCGCTCGCCGGCTACCGGACCACCTGGATCGCGATCGTCGTGAACCCGGCAGCCAGCGACGAGTTCGCCGACGTGGACACCAAGCTGTTGGAGAATTGACTTCGGAGCGCGCACAAGAGACGGCCGGCTGTCGGGGAGTCCCGACGGGCGGTGTGGAGGCCCCCATGAGCGCGGATCTCTGTCCCAAATGTGGAAACGCCCTGGAACCGGGCGCAAGGGTCTGCACGCGCTGCGGTCAGGCCGTGCCGATGCAGGTCGGCGCCCCACCCTCCGCGCCCGGCGCGCCACGCAACCTCCCGCTGGTGCCGGTGATCGTCCTGGGTGGAGGCGTGCTGGCGCTCGTCCTGGCGCTGCTGCTCGCTCGCGGCAACCCGCCGGCGGGCGTGGTGCTCTTGGGGTCGGCGGCCCCCACGTCTGCGCCGGCGGCGGAGGAGCGGGCCCCTGCGGCCCCTCCCGCGCTCGGGCAGCAGAGCCTCGCTGCCCCCACCGCCGTCGCACCGCCCCCTGCCGGCGCCCTCCCAGTTGCAGCCGCCCCCAAACCTCGGCCCACCCACACCCCGCCGATCGAGAAGGTCTACGAGTGCCGCGAGGGAGCGATCTTCGGCGTGGATCCCGAGGAGGCCCTGATCACGATCGACGGCGCGACGATCGGAAAGGCCGACGACTGGGACGATGCCGGCGGCGGCAAGAAGTACTCCTTCGGTGGGCCCGGCACGTACTACGTCAAGCTGAGCCTGGATGGCTACCGGACAGCGTGGATCAAGATCGTCGTCCACCCCCAGGCCGAGGAGGAGTACGCCGACATCGACCTCGAGCTCGAGAAGCTCGAGGACTAGCGGCGCAGCGCCTCGAGCGCCTGACGCACCGGTTCGGGGACGAGCCCTGAGACGTCGCCGCCGAGGTGCCAGATCTCCCGCACGATCCGCCCCGACAGGTAGGTGAACTCCTCGTTGGGGGTCAGGAAAACCGTCTCGGCCAGGGCCCAGAGGCGGCGGTTCATCAGGGCGATCTGGAACTCGTAATCGAAGTCGGAGACCGCCCGCATTCCACGCAGGATGACTCGCGCCTGCGTCTGCCGCATGAAGTCCAC
>JALHTD010000313.1 GCA_022865555.1 Thermoanaerobaculaceae bacterium
GCGGCGGCTCTCTACCCGGTGGTCAGACTCGCGCTCGCGACCGGGCGCCGGGTCGCCTTCCTCACCGCCAAGACTCTGCAGCAGCAGCTCGCCGTGCAGACCCTGCAGGGGATGCAGCGCGGCGGTTGGAGGTCGATCCAGATCAGAGCCAAGGCCAAGATGTGCGCCAACCGGGAGGTGATCTGTCACGAGGAGTTCTGCCTCCACGCCCGCGACTACGGGAGCAAGCTGGCCGAGCGCGGTGTGCTCCCGGCCCTGCTGTCCGCCGGGGCCCACCTCGACCCGGATCACACCTACGCCGTCGCTCACGCCGCCGAGGTCTGCCCTTTCGAGGTCTCCCTGGAGCTGCTGCGCGAGACCAGCGCCGTTGTCTGCGACTACAACTACGTGTTCGACCCCACGATCGCGCTGTTCGGGCTGGCCGAGGAAGGGTCGCTGGAGAACACCTACCTGATCGTGGACGAGGCCCACAGCCTGGTGGATCGAGCGCGGGAGTACTACTCCCCACGCCTCTCCCGGGCGACAGTCCGAGAGGCGCGCCGGCTGGTCGAGGGCCACCGCCAGAAAGTGTGCCGGGAGCTCGACGCCGTGCTCGGCGAGCTCGACCAGCTCATCGCGGGCCGGGTCACGGAGGTCCTGGGCTCGCGAGAGGGCAGCCGCAAGGTGGCTCTCGAGCACGAGCCGCTTGTGGAGCTCCGCGTCGCCCTCGACGCTCTGGTGGCGCCCTACTTCACCTTCAAGCGCAACGCCGAGCTCTGGCTCGCGCGCGATCCCGTGCTGGACGCCCTGCTCTCCCTCGCGCGCGTGACGGACCTGCTGGAGGACGGCGGGCGCGAGCTGGTCCCTCTGGCGGAGCGCACGTCGGCGGAGGCGGAGGGAGAGGCGCTGCGGATCTTCTGTCTGGACGCCTCACGCTTCACCGGGGCGGTGCTGGAGCGCTCCGCGGGGTGTGTGGCCATGTCGGCGACCCTGGAGCCGTTCGAGTTCTACAGGGATGTCCTGGGCTTCGACCCCGACCGCACCGACACCGTTTCCCTCCCCTCTCCGTTCCCCCGCGAGAACCGCCTGATCATCGCCGTGGATGAGGTCGACACCACCTACCGGGCGCGCCACCTTTGGTACGGCCGCATCGCCGAGCTGGTCGCGGAGCTGGCTCCCTCCGACCGCAACGCGCTGGTGCTCTTTCCTTCCTATGCCTTTCTGCAGGAGGTGGCTTCCCGCCTGGTGGCGCCCGGTCACCGCGTGGAGGTGCAGAGGGGGGACGACTCCGACAGGCTACGCAACGAGATGCTCGCCCGCCTGCGCACCAACCACGAGCCGGTTCTGCTCCTGGCCGTCCTCGGGGGCGTCTTCGCCGAGGGCGTGGACTACCCGGGCGAGATGCTCTCCGAGGTCATGGTCGTCTCCCCGGCGCTCCCTCAGGTGGGCCCCGAGCGCGAGCTGCTCAAGCAGTACTTCGACGACCGCTACGAGCGCGGCTTCGAGTACGCCTACCTCATACCGGGAATGACCCGCGTCATCCAGGCGGCGGGGCGGCTCATCCGCTCGGCGGAGGACCGCGGGGTGATCGCGCTGGTGTGCAGGCGTTTTCTCGCCGAACCCTACGTCTCGCTGCTGCCGGCGGACTGGACCGCGGGCGACCCCGCCTCGTTGCGAAGCCAGGACCCCGCGGCCGACGTTCGTGCCTTTTTCCTCGCCCTCGCCCCGAGTTCGTGATATTTTCTGAGGCGGGGAAACCGGACACGGGGGGGAACCATGCATACCATCGCTCAAATCCTCAAGGAAAAGGGGACCGATGTTCATCACACCTCGCCGGACGCGACCGTCCTCGGCGCCGTGGAGATGATGTCCTCCAAGCGAATCGGTGCGCTCATGGTCTGCAAGGAGGGTCAACCGCTCGGGATGTTCACCGAGCGGGACCTCATGACCCGTGTGATCCTGGGCGGTCGTGACCCTGCCACCACCAGGATCGAGGAGGTCATGTCGACGGAGGTGGTGTTCGTCGAGCCTTCCACCCGCGCCGAGGAGGCCATGGCGGTGATGACCGAGCGCCGGTGCCGGCACTTGCCGGTGGTCTCGGAAGGCAGGGTGGTCGGCCTGATCTCCATCGGCGACCTGGTGCGCTGGGCGAGCCGCAACCAGGAGTTCCAAATCCGCCAGCTCAAAAACTACATCTGCGGCAAGTACCCCGGCTAGCGGCTGTGCCGCTCCTTAGCGTCTTCGACTTGGCCGCGCGGGCCCCGCGAGAGGGCGAAGCCGAGCCAAGTCATCTGCTTCGAGCCCGGGACGACCTGGTGCGGGGAACGCCTAGCGCGCCCAGAGGTTGAACTTCAGGATGCACCAGATCGCCTCGAAGCCGTCCCTCCAGCCGATCTTCTTGCCTTCGGCGTACGTTCGCCCGTGGTACGAGATGGGCACCTCGTAAATCCGCACGCCCATCCGCGCCACCCGAGCGGTGAACTCGGGCTCGAACCCGAAGCGTTCGGAGGTGATGACGAGCCGTTCCTTGACCGCGCGTGTGAACACCTTGTAGCACGTCTCCATGTCAGATAAGTTGAGGTCAGTGAATATGTTGGAGAGCATCGTCAGAAACCTGTTGCCGACCGAGTGCCAGAAGAAGAGCACCCGGTGCGGGCCGGAAAGGAAACGGCTTCCGAACACCACCTCGGCCTTTCCGGAGAGGATCGGAGTCAGCAGCGCCGGATAGTCGCAGGGGTCGTATTCCAGGTCCGCGTCCTGGACCACGATCACGTCGCCCGTGGCCCGTGCGAAGCCGGTCTGCAGACCCGCTCCCTTGCCGCGGTTGCGCTCGTGCCGGTACCAGCTGAAATGGCAGGGCTTGCTGGTCCGGGGTGGGGGCTTGTACTCGGCAAGCCGGGCGGCCGTGCCGTCGCTCGAGCAGTCATCCACCGCCACAATCTCCACCTCGTCTACGCCGGCCGGAAAAGGCGCGCGCGCCACGCAGTCGAGCAGTTGTGTGACAGTGGCCTCCTCGTTGTAGACCGGCACGACCACGGAGACCTTTACCGCTTCCATCGCTCTCCTCCATGGGTTTCGCCGCCCTTGTCGCCTCGATGCCAAGGGCGTAAGGTGCGCCCGTGGGATGGCCCATCTCTCTTCCCGCACTCCTCGTGCTTGGGTGGGCAATGGCGGGCCTGTTGTGGTGGGACAGCCGCAGACGGGTCATCATCGGGCCCCTGGTACCGTGGACCATGGCAGGGATGGCGCTGGTTCCGGTGGCCATGGGCGTGCTGCTGGCAACCCTCCCGGCGCCGCCCGCCGAACAGGTCGTGCGGGGTGTTCTGCTGCTCGAGGGTCTGTACGGCTTCTGGGTGCTCGCACGTCGCCGTGCGACGAGGGCCGGGCATGGACCAAGGTGACGCTCCGGTCGAGCTGCCACTCGAGGACTCCCTGGACCTCCACAGCTTCGCCCCACGGGACATCCCCGACGTCGTAGAGGAGTACCTCAAGGCCGCCCGTGCCGCAGGCTTTGCCGAGGTGAGGCTCATCCATGGCCGCGGGCAGGGTGTCCAGAGGGCTCGTATCCACGCGCTGCTGGCGCGCCTCCAGTGGGTGGTCCGGGCGTACGACGCGCCGCCTGATCGGGGAGGATGGGGCGCCACCGTGGTCGTGCTCGAGCCGGTCGATGGGGAAGGCACCACGTCGCCCGGCTAGTCCAGGTCCACGTCACGAATCGGCTTTGTCACGGGCTCGGCCTTGGCGTCCTCCAGGAGCTTGTGGAACTTCTCCTCGCGAATCGCGGCGCCCGCCTTCTCCGCCCGCATCGCCTCCTCCATCTTGGCGCACGCGTCGGCTTTCTCCTTGCCGAGGGCCTGCAGACGATCCTCCAGGGAGGCCGTGCTCTTGGGCTTCTCCGGCGCCTTGGAGCCGACGATCAACTGAGCGTCGCCGTCCAGCTCGAGCAGCACGTGGCAGTGCGGGCAAGTAACCGTGAAGCGTGCCATCACTCGTCCTCCGGGCCGATTGTACCTGCTCCGGAGGTTGCCGCCCGGGCAAGAGGGGGCCGCGGCCGCTAGACGCCCGCCCTGGTGGGGACCAGTTGGTCCAGAGCCGCGAGGAAGCGCTCGTTTTCCGGGCGGGTTCCCAGCGAGACGCGGGCGCAGTTCACCAGTCCCGGGCCGCCGACGGGCCGGATGATCACACCGCGCTTCTGGAACTCGACGAACAGCTCCTTGACGTCACCCTCGA
>JALHTD010000314.1 GCA_022865555.1 Thermoanaerobaculaceae bacterium
AACCTCCCCCACAGGAAATACACCGGGATGCCGGTGAGCACGATGGCGAGGCCGGGCCAGGTGGTCTGGGTCTTGTAGACGAGCAGCGTCAGCGCGATCACCGTCGCCGCCACGACGTAGAGCGCGGGAAGCACCGGGTAGCCGAGCGCCCTGTACGGCCGCGGCGCCTCGGGCCGCGTGCGGCGCAGCACGAAGAGGCCCACGATCGTCAGCACGTAGAAGATCAGCACCGCGAACACGACGTAGTCGAGAAGGTTGGAGTAGACGTTTCCGTACCGCTCGAGGCTCGTGGCGGGGTCAACCAGCGGGTTGCCCGCCGCGTCGCGCAGCCGGGTGCGCGGCAGGATCAGCAGCGAGGCCCACACGCACTGAAGCGCGAGCCCGACGGCCGGGACGTGATTCCTGTTCAGCGTCCCGGTGGTCCTGAAGAACAACCTGTCATGGGCCATCGCCCAGTAGACGCGGGCCCCGGCCAGGATCATCCCGTTGGCGCACCCGAACGTCGAGATCACGATCGCGATGGCCATGATGCCGGCACCGGCGCCGCCGAAGATCGTCTGCAGCGCGGCGGTCGCCACGCGGTCGTCGGGAGCGTGCTGGATCGCGGAGAGCGGCAGCGTGACCAGGTACGAGACGTTGACCAGCAGGTACAGCACGATCACCAGGCCGGTGCCCGCGGCCATCGCGATGGGGACCGTGCGGCGCGGGTCCTTCACCTCCCCCGCCACGAAGGTGATGTTGTTCCACGCGTCGGCGGAGAACAGTGATCCCACCTGTGCTACGCAGAACGCGACGAGCAGGCCGAAGATCCCCGCCGTGGCGGCGGTCGCGGGCACGAACGGGACCTCCGGCGTGATCGCAGCGACGTCCCGTGGCGTCCACGCGGCCGAGAAGTTGGCGGAGAGGGCGCCCGCGTTCGCGCCGACGAACACTCCAACCACGATCAGCAGCACCAGCGACAGCACCTTGGTCGAGGTGAAGAGGTCCTGGATGAACTTGCCCAGCGCGAGGCCGCGCGAGTTGGTCCACGAGAGCAGGACGAGCATCAGGATGCCCACCAGCTGCTGGGTCGAGAGGCTCAGCGCGTAGCCGTGAGAGATGTCGATCGGGCTCACGATGAACGCCGTGGGCGAGATCGCCGGAACTAGCACGCCCAGGTAGCGCGCGAACGCGACCGCCACGGCCGCGATCGTGCCGGTCTGGATCACCAGGAACAGCGTCCAGCCGTAGAGGAACCCCCAGAACGGCGAGTACGCCTCCCGCAGGAACACGTACTGGCCGCCCGCCTCCGGCATCATCGCGGCCAGTTCTCCGTATGCCAGCGCGCCGGTCACGGTGAGCACGCCGGTGACCAGCCAGACGAGCAGGAGCCAGCCCGCCGAGCCGACCTGGCGCGAGATGTCGGCGGAGACGATGAAGATCCCCGAGCCGATCATCGAGCCCGCGACCACCATGGTGGCGTCCCACGGGCCGAGCCCGCGAACGAAACCGGAAGGCTTCTCTTCACCAAGACCGGTGCTGGATGCCACGTCGTCCCCCGGGATGCAAGTTACCCTGCTACCAGCCCGCTGCCGAAAAGCTGGTGCATGCTATCGGCTCGGTCACGGACCCGTCAACTGCGGACCTCTTGTGTCACTGCGTGACGGCTTTCTTTGCCCCGCGGGCTTGGAGCCAGCTTCTGTTTCGCCACTGCGTGAGGCTTCTTTGTTGCCCGACGGGTGCGCGGTCGCTCGGCGCTTGCTCGCCCCCGCTCGCTGCGCGCCGAGACTCCTCCGGCTGCGACCGAGCAGGGCCGTCTCGCGGTGGGGCCCCTCGCTGTTCGTATGAAACCACGCCAGCGATACCCCGCCGCGGGACGCCCGCTCGGTGACCCGCAGCCTTCGGAGACATGACCGCTGGCACCCGCCGGGCGGATTGGGTACCCCCCACCCAAGCACTGCGCCCTGGCGTGCGGGAGGGTGGTGGTGAAATCCGCCCCGCGGGCGACAGGAGCCATTGCGCCTTCGCGTTCGGGTCCCGAGCGTGCCGATCGCTGCGTGGAGACGTGGGCGGCCGAAGGCCGAACCACGAGGGTCCGCGCGGCGAGCGGCACTG
>JALHTD010000315.1 GCA_022865555.1 Thermoanaerobaculaceae bacterium
GACGGACTTGGTCTCCGGCATGTAGATGCGGGAGCGGTAGCCCTTGAGAGTTGCGACCATCGCAAGGGCGATCCCCGTGTTTCCGGACGAGGCGTCGATGATGATGTGGTGGCGCTTGAGGACGCCGGTCTTCTCGGCCTCCTCGATGATGTACTTGACGATGCGGTCCTTCAGCGATCCGGACGGGTTCCAGGCCTCCATCTTCATGAGGACCGGCGCCATCCCGGGCCCCACCATGCGGGTAAGCGGGATGAGAGGCGTGTTGCCGATCATGTCCAGGACGGTGGTCGTGCTCACGTGTGCTCCAGGCCCGCCGTTTGCGGGCGACCCTTGTCGGCGTCGCGGAAGCATACACCACGCCGCCGTGTCGGTGGGCTTGCCTGCCAGGGTGATCACCGCGAGCGTTTCAAGGATTGACTCGGGGCAACGGGCTGTGCGAACGTGACCGGGCATCACGGAGGTCCACATGCCCGACATCGCACGTATCCAGAAGGAGCTCAAGGCGGTCGGCGTCGACGGCTGGCTGCTCTACGACTTCCGAAACCGCGACCCCATCGCCTACGACGTGCTCGGCCTCGACTTCGGCAAGTTCACCACCCGCCGCTGGTTCTACTGGATACCCACCCAGGGCGAGCCCGTGCGGCTGGTCTCCGCCGTCGAGTCCACCAAGCTCGACCCGCTCCCCGGGGAGAAGAAGGTGTACCTGTCCTGGCGCCAGCTTCACGCCGACCTCAAGTCGATGCTCGGGTCCTCGAAGAAGGTCGCGATGCAGTTCTCGCCGCTGGGGAACGTCCCGTACGTCTCCATCGTGGATGGGGGCACAATCGACCTCATCCGGTCGTTCGGCTACGAGGTCGTTTCCTCGGCGGGCCTGGTGCAGACTTTCCAGGCGGTGCTGGACGAGGCGGCGTACCGCTCGCACCTGGACGCGGCGGAGCGGGTGCAACGGATCAAGGACGAGGCGTTCGCCCACATCGGCACCGAGATGCGGGCAGGCCACACCATCACCCAGTACGACGTGCAGCAGTACATCGTGAAGAGGTTCGGCGAAGAGGGGCTCACGTGCATGAACGAGTTCCCCATCGTGGGCACCAACGAGCATCCCACCGACCCCCACTTCGAGCCCACCCCGGAGAACGCCCGTCCGATACGCAAGGGGGACACGCTGCTCATCGACCTGTGGGCGAAGCTCGAGAAGCCCGGTGCCATCTTCTACGACATCACCTGGTGCGGCTTCCTCGGGAAGAACCCCCCGGCCAAGTACGTCGAGATCTTCAACGTGGTGCGCAATGGCCGCGACGCCGCGCTGGAGTTCATCCAGTCGCGGTATGCGGCAAAGAAGCCCGTCTATGGCTGGGAGGTGGATGACGCCTGCCGCGCCGTGGTCGAGAAGGCCGGCTACGGCAGGCAGTTTGTCCACCGCACGGGGCACTCGATCGGGGAGGACGTGCACTGGAGCGGCGTCAACATCGACAACCTGGAGACCCGCGACGACCGCGAGCTGGTGCCAGGGGTGTGCTTCTCGATCGAGCCCGGGATCTACCTCGAGGGGGAGATGGCGGCACGCTCGGAGATCAACGTTTTCATCACGCCCGACGGCAAGGTGGACGTGGCCGGCGAGATGCAGAAGCACCTGATCCTGATCGACGTCCCCTGAGGCGCGATGACCATACCCGACGACCACGTCGAGATCCTCAGGGTCAACGGCACCATTAACGCTGAGCCTGTGCTCGCAGCGTTACGGGCGAACGGGATACCCGCCGCGGCGGTCGGGGAGGCGGTGGGCCGTGTGTACGGGCTGACCCTGGACGGGCTTGGGGTGGTCAGCATCGTTGTGCCGAAGGAGCACGAGGAGCAGGCTCGAGAGCTGCTCGCCGCCGGCGAGCTGCACCAGCTGGAGCTTCGCGAGAATGAAGACATTGAAGGGTAGGGGCGGAGCTCGTCCGGACCCGCGCGCAGGGACTCGTAGCGTGGGTGACGGCTCCTCGGTCACGGGCCGCTGCCCCCTGGGTTGGCTGTTGGAGGCGACATGAGCTGGTACCTGTGGGTGATACTCGGCTACCTCTTGGTGCTGACGGGCTTCAACTTCTACCGCTCCCGGCAGATCAAGACCCAGGACGACTTCATGGTGGCGGGGCGAAAGCTCTCACTGACCACCATGGTCTTCACGCTGGTCTGCAGCTGGATCGGCTCGGGCACCTTCATCGCAGGGGCCGAGTACGCCTACTACGCAGGCTGGAGCGCCCTCTGGCAGCCGGCGGGGGCCTTCCTCGGCATCGCGATCATCTACTTCGTGGCCGCCAAGATTCGCACCTTCGGCCAGTACACGGTCGGCGACATCCTGGAGGTCCGGTACGGCAAGTTCGCGCGCCTCTTCGGCGCGATCGCCATCATCGTCGCGTTCACGACCATCGTGTCGTACCAGTTCCGCGCCGGTGGTTACATCCTCAACGTCGTGACCGATGGCAGGGTCTCGCTCGAGGTGGGGCAGACGATCGCCGCGGCGTTCGTGATCCTGTTTGTGGCCATCGGCGGCATGGTGGCAGTGGCGCACACCGACCTTCCCAACGGCATCATCATCGTGCTGGCCTGCTGCCTCGCGGTGCCGTTCGTCGTTCTCGCGGCGGGGGGATGGTCGCACGCCGCGCAGGTTCTCCCACCCGGGAACTTCGAGGTCTTCTCTCCGGACTTCGGCAAGTACCCGGCCCTCAAGGGCTTCTCGTACTTCCTGTCGACCCTGCTGCTGCTGATGGGCGTGCAGTCCATGTATCAGAAGTTCTACGCGGCGCGCTCCCCGAAAGAGGCCAGGCGCGCCGTCGCCATCTGGATCGTCGGCACGATCGTCGTCGAGACCCTCGTGATTGCCATTGCCGTCTATGCCGCCGCTTACAACGCCGAGCACCAGACCCACTGGGACCCGAGGTCGCTGGTGCTCAACGCGGCGCGCCACATGGTGCCCACCCCGGTCGGCGTCCTGCTGCTTGGTGCTGCCTGTGCGGTCGTCCTTTCCACAGGAATGAACTACCTGCTTTCCTCGAGCTCGAACGTGATGCGCGACATCTACCAGCGCATGGTCCGTCCGGACGCGGATCCGACGAAGATGGTGGCCCTGCAAAAGGTCTTCGTCGTGGTCCTGGGCCTATGTGCCTTCTCGATGATCTTCATCCCGACGGTCCTGAAGTTGCAGATCTCTGTGCTTCAGTATGCCTACTTCGCCTACACGATGTACGGCGTGGCCGTCACGCCTGCCCTCTTCGCGGCCCTGACCTGGAAGCGGGCCACCCGCCAGGGCGGACTGGCGTCGATCGTCAGCGGTGCCGCCGCGACGGTGTTCTTCGAGCTGTTGCTGCCGCGCATCGCACCGTCCATCATGCAGGCGGCGCAGGGCAAGTCGGGCGCGCAGGTGTTCGGCGCGGACCCGTGGGGGATCCCGAGCATCTACCCGGCCGCGCTCATCTCGATCGGGACGCTGGTCATCGTGAGCCTGCTGACCAGGCCTCCGGACCCCGAGCAGCTCAGGCCCCTCTTCGGGGATCAACAGGCCAAGAGCTAGCCTGGGCTCGTGAGCCCGTGCTTGCCCTTTCTTTCGCAAGGTGGACTACAATGGCTTGGCCGCCTAGGCGGGAAAGGGGGTCGGCGTGGACGAACGGGGCAAGCCAGCCGTCACGGAGTCTGCGGATCCTGCGCTCGCGGAGTTGTTCGAGGCGACGCACGTCATCCCTGAGCTGAAGGCAACGACGCGCGAGGGTGTCATCGCGGAGGTTGTGAAGCAGGTCGCGCAGCGCGGGCTGGTGAGCGACGCGAGGTGGCTCGAGACCGCCCTCACCGAAAGAGAGCGCATGGTGCCGACCGCGATGCCGAACGGGGTGGCATTCCTGCACGCCCGCCACCGCGCCTCTGAGAAGTTCCCCAAACA
>JALHTD010000316.1 GCA_022865555.1 Thermoanaerobaculaceae bacterium
GAGCGCGCTCTGCCCGTGCTCCCCCGTTGGCCGTGGTGGCGTCCCCTTCTCAGTCACGACCTCACGCCCATCGGGAGACGCCCACAACACGTACGGGACCTGCCGGCCAAGGTGGCTAATCCTCACGTCGCCGAGATCGCGGCGCGCGACGCCGTAGAGTTCTTCGGGCAGCTCGAGGACGACGAGTTCACCCCGCTTGGCCTCGGGAGCCTCGACCGGCCACCTCTTCTCGAAGCTAACCTCCGGCATCGCCCCACCCGCGAGCAGCGTCTGCACGACAACTCCCGGAACGGGATGGGCGATCTCGGCGCCCGGCTCGACATCGAGGAGGGGTTCGGCGGCGGGCGAGAGAGTGCCGACGGGCCGCGGAGCCTCCTGGCGTGCCCGCAGCCCGTAGCAGAGCACGTGGCGACCCGCCTCGGACGCCCGGAAGACCACGAAGCGGGGGCGGTAGCGGAGGCTCACCCCGTGCAGCGACGGGGTGGCGAACGTTCCCGCGCTCATCGAGATCACCGTTGGCCGGCCGAACGTAACCGCGGGGAGGCCCATGACAGCCGGCCGATCGGGCAGCAGCACGCTCTCCGCGACCGTGTTCCACGACCCTTCCCACGCGACCGAGAGTCGCACCTGAACCGGGTACCGCAGGTCCACGTCGAGGGCGAGCGTGGCCCCCTGCAAGGGAAAGCGCGGCAGGTCCAGCCGGTATCCGGCGCCGAGCCCGCCGGCCACTTCTTTGAAAGCCACCGGCTCCTCGACCCACTGCGCGCGACCTTCGGGCCAGTCCACGACACGCAGGCTCTGCCACGCCGGGAAACCCGCCGACTCCGGCCAGAAGAGCCGCAGGTAGCGGTCGGAGGCCGGGGGGTAGTCGAGGTAGGTCTTCGACGTCATCCCCCACCGGTTCAGCCGAAACATCGACCCCTGGGTCAGCACGCGCCATGTTGAGCCGTCCTCGGAGCCCTCGAGTCGCACGCCCTCCGCCAGCCCCGTGCCCGGAAGATCGACCACCAGCATGCGGTGGCGCAGCGACCCCGCCCCGCCGTCGGCCGTGACCAGCCACCCGCCGGCCACGGTCTCCATCGAGACGAGCCGGAGCACGCGCTCGGTGGGTGACGGCTCCTCCGGCTCGCGCCAGGGGAAAACGGGAAGCGGCGAGCCGGCCGGGTCGCGGACGAAGAGGTCGTCGCCGCCCGACGAGAGATGCGTCAGCAGGTCGAGAGGCACCCGCACCCGCACCCAACCGGGCTGCGCCACGGGCAGCTCCCGGGAGAAGCGGTACGTCCCGTCCAAGGACGCCGCCGAGGTGATGGCTGCAGCCAGGCACCACACGGTCGCCAGCCATTCAGCTCTTCGCACGTTCGCCTCCCGAGAAAACGAACCGCTGATAGAGGTACGAGATTAGGAGCAGACTCATGCCCAGCCCGAGAAATGAAAGCACCCGGTAGAGGTCGCGCAGCTGCCGGAGATCGTAGAGGAAGACCTTGCTGACCGCGAGGAAGACCACGACCAGCGAGGCGATGCGCAGCACCTTGCCGCCACGAGCGATGCCGACCGCAAGCAGGAGCAGCGCGAACAGTATCCAGGCGGCGGAGTAGGTGTAGTTCTCGGCCTCGCTGAGTGGCCCGACGTCGAGATAGCTGCCGTGGAAGAACTGGCGCACCTGCAGCGTGAGGAGGAGCAGGCCAAGCACAAGGCCACCGTACAGGCCAATCCTCCCCACTTCCCTGCCGAGGGGTTCCGGGTACTGGAGCCTCGCGGCGAGGGCGAGGAGGACGA
>JALHTD010000317.1 GCA_022865555.1 Thermoanaerobaculaceae bacterium
CCAGCACCCGGTAGCAGGAGCGTGACGAGCGTGCCTTCGCCTTCGCGGGAGGTCAGGTTGACCGTGCCGCCGAGAGCGCGCACCAGGTGCTTGACGATTGCGAGGCCGAGCCCGCTGCCCCCCTCGCTCTCGGTCTGCCTGCGCACCCGGTAGAAGCGCTGGAACACCAGGCCGATCTCTCCGGCAGGGATCCCGATGCCGTCGTCCTGAACCTCGATCCGAACACCGTCCTCGGCGGGTGCCGTCCGCACCGCCACGTGGCCGCCTCGGCGGTTGTAGCGGATGCCGTTGTCCACCAGGTTGGAGAGCACCTGCGCGAGCCGTACCGGGTCGGTATGCACCGGGGCCGGCCTGCCCTCGGCCGTGAGCGCGACGCCTTCGCTCTCCGCACTACCACGCAGGTCCTCAATCACCTGGCGGCTGATCGCCGACGCGTCCACCTCATCGGGGTGCAGGCGCAGCTGGCCTGACTCGATCCGCGCCAGCTCCTCGAGCTCCTCCGCGAACACGCGCAGCTTCGCGACCTGGCGCGCCAGGGTGCCGGCGAGCCGTGCATCGGCACCTCCCTCACCGAGTTCTTCCGCCAGGCCGGAGAGGACCGTCAGCGGCGTGCGCAGCTCGTGGGCGAGGTCCGCCACGAGCGCCCGTCGCGCACGTTCAAGCTGCCGCTCCTCGCGCACGTCGCGCAGGACGACCGCCGCCGCCAGCACCGGGTGCTCCAGGGCGCACACTCGCACCGCCAGCTCCATCCCACCCGGGACGGCCACACCCGTGTGGTGGGTCCCGCCGCGGGCGAGCGTCTCCTGCACTGCCGCCAGCACCTCGGGTACTCGCACGGCCTCGATCAGAGGGTGGCCGGCGCCCAGGACACCGCCCAGCAACTGCACCGCTGCGGCGTTGGCGAAGCGCACGATTCCCTCACGGTCGAGCAGCACGACGCCTTCTGCCACCCGCTCGAGTGCGGTCCGAGTTGCCTCAAGTTCTCGTGTCAGCTCTTCGCGGGTTGCACAAAAGTGCCGGTCGGCCTCCTCCGAAATCGCCTCGAGTTCGGCGTCAGGCGGCAGATCCGTCCAATGCGCAAGGTGACGCGCCGCCGCCTCGTGGTAGCGCAGGGCCCAGTTCTCTGCGAGCCGGCCAGCGACCAACGCGGCCAGTGCCGCCACTAGGATGCCGCCCCACGGCCAGCCGGGCGGTGCCTCCTCCTGAGCCAGGCGGAGGAAGCCCTGTGGGTGCTCGGGCAACCCGATAACCCTCGCCACGTAGGTCGTGGGGTGGTCGGTCGTGGCCGAGCGCCGACGACTGACCCCGACATCTCCGGTCCTCGCGGCGACAATTTCTGGCCGTTGCAGGTGGTTCTCGAAGCGCGACAGCAGGGTTGGGAGCGTCCAGGAGTCCGCGTGGACGAACCCGTCCGCCGCGATCAGCGTCACCCGCAAGCCGCTCGCGGCCGCCCACCGCCGAATCTCGGCATCCGCCTGTTGGGAGGGCTGTGCAAACAGTGCCGGCGCGTCTGGGGCGAGGACCCCCACGGCAAGCCGCAGCCGGGTCTCGAGTTCAGCGCGGGCCTGCCTGCGGTGCATCACCTCCACGGCCACCAGGCCGGCAAGCGCCACCATGAGGGTGCCGAGGCCAACGAGCAGGCCGGGGGAGCTGCGCTTCCTCATGCCTGGCTCCGAAAGCGATACCCCGACCCGATGTGGGTCTCGATAACCTCGTCCCCGAGCTTGCGGCGCAGGGAGCGGATGTGGGCGTCCACCGTGCGGGGGTCCACACTCGAGGCCAGACCCCACACCGCGTCCAGGATCTGCTCGCGGGTAGCAACGCGCCCGCCCAGCGAAATGAGGTGCCAGAGCACGTCGAACTCCCGCCGGGTCAGGTGCACCTCGCTGCCTTCGAGTTCGACCTCAAGACGCGCGGGATCCACGCTCAGGCGTGCGTCGCGGTAGACCCCCCCCGGAACGCCGCGTTCCCACAGCACGCGCCGCACGAGCGCGGACACGCGGGCAGCGAGCTCGCGAAGAGAAAACGGCTTCACGAGGTAGTCGTCGGCCCCGAGCTCGAGGCCGGTGACGCGGTCGGCCTCGGCGGCGCGCGCGGTCAGCATCAGGATCGGCACGGTGCGGGTCGCCTCCCAGCTTCGCAGTTCGCGGCAGATGGTCAGACCGTCGGTTTCGGGGAGGTTGAGGTCCAGGATCACGAGCTCCGGGAGCTCGCTCTCGCACGCGGCCAGAAAATCCTCGCCGCGGACGAACAGCGTCACGTGGTACGCTCCCGAGCGCTCGAGGTGACGCCGTACCATCTCGGCGATGTCACGGTCGTCCTCGACCACGAAGACCCGCGTGGTCATCCAAACCTCCCCGAGACGTATGCCTCGGTCTGCTCCTGATGCGGGTTCGTGAACAGCTCCACGGTGGGAGCGTACTCCACGAGACGCCCGAGCAGAAAGAACGCCGTACGGTCCGCCACCCTGGAGGCCTGCTGGAGGTTGTGCGTGACGATCACCACGGTCAGCCTCTTGCCGAGCTCCAGCACTAACTCCTCCACACGCTCGCTGGAAATAGGGTCGAGGGCGGAGGCAGGCTCGTCGAACAGCAGCACCTCGGGCTCGACGGCGAGCGCTCGCGCGATGCAGAGCCGCTGCTGCTGCCCGCCCGAGAGCATGCTCGCGGTCGTGCCGAGCCGGTCCTTGGCCTCCTCCCAGAGGCCCGCGGCGCGCAGGGCTTCCTCGACCTTGAGCTCGAGGCCGGCCCGCGAAAGCTGGTTATTCAGGCGCAGCCCGTAGGCGACGTTGTCGAAGATCGAGGACGGGAACGGATTGGACCGCTGGAACACCATGCCCACGCGCCGGCGCACCCCCACCGGGTCCGTGGTCGGGGTGTAGATGTCCTTGCCGTCCAGGAGGACTTGTCCCGTAAGAGTAAAGCCGGGGACCACATCGTTCATGCGGTTCAGGCAGCGCAGGATCGTCGACTTGCCGCACCCCGAGGGCCCGATGAACGCGGTCACACCGCTCGCGGGTATCTCCATGGAGACGTCTCGCACGGCCACGCTGGCACCGTAACGGCACGTCAACCCCGCGAGCGAGAAGCGCGTCGGTCCGCTCACGCTTCGCCGGGCCCCTCGTCGTGGCGGTGCCGAATGTCCTCCGCCTCCACCAGGTACACCACCTGCTCCGCGATGTTCGTCCCCTGGTCCGCGATCCGCTCCAGGGAACGGGCCACCAGAAGCAAAG
>JALHTD010000318.1 GCA_022865555.1 Thermoanaerobaculaceae bacterium
ATCCTCGCCGCAGCCAAGCTCGCGGACCTGCTGGTGCTCGGCCAGCGCGGCGTCAACGCCCGCTTCCACGAGGACCTGCTCGGCTCCACCGCCGAAACGCTGCTCCGCCGGTCGTCGTTGCCCGTGCTCGTAGTTCCCCAGGGCGCCGAGCCGCCGCGCCACCCCCTGGCCGCCTACGACGGCAGCCCGAAGGCCGTCAGGGCTTTGCAGCATGCGGCCGAACTCGCCCGCGCCCTGGGCCTCACCCTTGCCGTGGTGACGGTTGACCAGCAGGAGAAGCGCGCCCGCGCCCGGCTGGACGAGGCCGCCCGGTACCTTGCGCCCTACGATGTGCAGGCGGCCTACGAGTTCCGCCGTGGGGAGGAGGTCGAGCAGGAGCTGCTCGCGATGCTGGGACCGGGGGCGTTCGACTTGGTCTTCCTCGGCGCTCATGGGCACAGCAGGATCGTCGAGCTGGCCCTCGGCTCGACCAGCCAGTACGTGGCCCGGCGGGCGGCCGTCCCGGTCTGGTGCGTCACCCGCACCTGATGCTTTCTGGGGTCTGCGACCCCCGCTGTCCCCCACACGACGATTCTCGTTCGTTATGTCACTGCATGACGTCTTTGTTTTGCCGGTTCCGCGGGTGGCCGGGTGTTCTTCTGTTTTCCAACCCGTGGAGGTTTTGTTTTGCCCCGCGGGCCGCGAGCGGTCGCTCGGGCTGGGCGTCGAGCCCAGCCCTCCGACCCGCCTTCGCGTGCGACCCGAGAGCGCTACCCGCCGTGAGGCCCCTCGGCGTCGGCGTAGGGCAGCCGCGCCGTATCCCCACGACGGCCAGCGCGTCGGGGGCCCTCACGCTCCGGCGTCATGGCTCCTGTGGCCCGCGGGGCGATTTCACACCACCACCCTTCGACTTGAAACCTTGAGGCTTGGGAAAGTGGGGGTTCTTGCGTGCTAGGCCCTCATGGTTTCTGGGCGCGTTGCCAGTTCTTCCGGGTGGGGGGAGAAGAACCGCCCGGCGGGTGCCAGCGGCCATGCCTCCGGAGGCTGCGGGGACACGGCGCGCGGATCGAGGCTGGGGTATCGGTGATCCCGCGAAGCGGGAGACACCGAGGGGCCCCCGGCCCGAAACGCGCTGCCGGGTCGCAGCCGTAGGAGTCTCGGAGCGCAGGGAGCGGGGTGAGCAAGCGACGAGCGGCCGCGCACCCGCCGGGCAAAACAAAAGCCTCACGCAGTGAAAACAAGAGTGGACTCGCCGCGCACCCACTTGGCAAGAAAGAGTTCCATGGAGTGGCAAACAAGCGCCGCGACTCGGGCCGCAATTGCCGCCGGAGGCACACCAGAGGCTACAATCCCGGCAGGAGGTCCCCATGGGCGCCCTGGAAAGCGCGGCTCTCACGGCGGTGCGGGACTGTCTCGGGATCAAGCCGCACGAGGTCCTGCTGGTTGTGACCGACCCGCCGCTCGCGGCTCTTGCCGGCGTCCTTGCCGAGGCGGCACGGGAGTTGGCGCGCGAGGTCGTGCTGATCGAGTACGGGGAGCGGGACCTCAACGGCCAGGAACCCCCGGCCCCGGTGCCCACGGCGATGGCGGCCGTGAACGCGGTGCTCGCCGTGACCTCGAAGTCCATCACCCACACCGCGGCCCGGCGTGCCGCCACCGCGGCCGGCGCCCGGGTCGCCACCATGCCGGGCATCACGGCGGACTGCCTGATCCGGACCATGAACGCCGACTACCACGCGATCGCCGATCGCACCCGGCGAGTCACCGAGCTCCTCACCCGGGCTCGTGTCGCCCGCCTCACGACCAGGCTCGGCACCGACATCACTCTCCCCATCGCGGGCATCGCGGCCATCGCTTCGACGGGCCTGATCCTCGAGGCCGGCGAGTGGGGCAACCTCCCCTCGGGAGAGGCCTACCTGCGCCCCGAGGAGGGCAAGTCGGAGGGCGTGGTCGTCGTGGACGGGGCGCTGGCCGGCGTAGGCATGGTCACGGAGCCCGTGCGCATCACCGTGAAAGCCGGCGTCGCGGTCGAGATCGCGGGGGGCGAGGCGGCGGAACGGTTCGCCGCCCAGCTTGACCACGTTGGACGACTGGCCCGGACCGTCGCGGAGCTCGGCGTCGGCACCAACGACCGTGCCGTCCTCACCGGCAAGATCCTCGAAGACGAGAAGATCCTCGGCACCGTCCACGTCGCTTTCGGGAACAACGTCTCCATGGGCGGGAGCGTGGACATCCCGTTCCACGTTGACGGGATCATCCTGAAGCCCACCCTGACCCTCGACGGCGAGCCCTTGCTCGTGGACGGGCGGCCGCAGTTCGCCTAGCGTGCGCACCCTTCCACCCACCCAGGCACGACGGCTTGCCCCAACCTGTCCACAGA
>JALHTD010000319.1 GCA_022865555.1 Thermoanaerobaculaceae bacterium
AGCGGGTCATCGCCTCGCGCGCGGCCGCCGAAGGCCCGTAGGGGTTCTCGTTCGAGTTGAGCTGGAGAACATCCCTGGGCAGGCCCGCGGCGACCCGGGCCTCGGCCGCAGCCGGCGTCAGCCTCGTGTCCAGGAGTACCGCGCCGGCGGCGGCCCCCAGTGTGGCGCCGAACCCTCGCCGCGTGATCCCGATTGTGCCCATCGCGCTCTCCTTTCGACGCTCAGCTTTCGCTGCCAAAGGGACCTTTGCGCAGTGTACGGCGGGCCTGAAGGCGCCCGCAACCGACCGCCCCCTCAGTGCGCCCGGAAGTCCCGACGTGCGGCCGGTCGGGGCAACAGCCCCTGATCGAATGTTCGCAGGTGAGAACGGACGATGTCTGACGTGTTCTCACCTCATGGTGTAATCTTGCGGGCGAGGTTTGGGGACATGGCGCACAACACCGTGAGATCGGGCTATCGGAGCCTGGTGGAGCGGTTGAACCGCTTCCCGCAGGGCGCCCCGCCCTCCGAGCTGCTCTACAAGATCCTCGGCCTGCTGTTCTCCGAGCAGGAGGCGGCGCTCGTCGCGCTGCTGCCCATCAAGCCGTTCACCGCTGCCGACGCCGCGGCCGCGTGGAAGATGCCCGAGGCGGAGGCGCGCCGGCAGCTCGACGCGCTCGCCGACCGCGCGCTCCTGCTCGACGTGGGCAACCACCGGCGCCGAACCTACACGCTGCCGCCGCCGATGGCCGGCTTCTTCGAGTTCTCGATGATGCGGGTGCGGGACGACATCGACCAGCACCTGCTGGCCGAGCTCTTCTACCAGTACATGAACGTGGAGGAGGAGTTCATCCGGGAGCTCTTCGCCTCCGGCGAGACGCACCTGGGGCGAACGTTCGTCCACGAGCCCGCCCTCTCCGAGGGGAACGCGCTCCACGTGCTGGACTACGAGAGAGCCAGCGAGGTCATCAGGACCGCCTCCGCCATCGGCATCGGGACCTGTTACTGCCGGCACAAGATGGCCCACGTGGGCCGCGACTGCGACGCGCCGATGGAGATCTGCATGACGCTCAACACCACCGCCGGCTCGCTGGTGCGGCACGGTTTCGCGCGCAAGGCCGACGTCGCGGAAACCCTGGACCTGCTCGACGCGGCGTACGGGCACGGCCTGGTGCAGTTCGGGGAGAACGTCCGGGAAGAGGTGAACTTCATCTGCAACTGCTGCGGGTGCTGCTGCGAGGCGATGATCGCGCACCGCCGCTTCTCGGTGCTGCACCCCGTGCACACCACCAACTTCCTCCCGCACTTCGACCCCGAGACGTGTGCGGGGTGCGGCAAGTGCGTCAGCGCCTGCCCGGTGGGCGCGGTGAGCCTGATCTCCGCCCACGATCCCCAGCGCGCCGGCAGGAAGCGGGCCACCCTGGACGAGGTGCTGTGCCTGGGATGCGGGGTGTGCGTTCGCGGCTGCAGCAAGGGCGGGATCACCCTGCGCGGGCGGCCCGAGCGGGTCATCACGCCGGTGGACTCGGTACACAGGGTCGTGCTCATGGCCATCGAGCGCGGCACGCTCGCCGAGCTGATCTTCGACCGGCACTACCTCGCAAGCCACCGCGCCATGGCGGCGATCCTGGGGGCGATTCTCAGGCTGCCGCCGGTCAAGCGCGAGCTGGCGAACCGGGAGCTCCAGTCGCGCTACCTGGAGAACCTATTCCGGAGGAGACCGGCAAAGGCTGCTCCAGCGCCCGCCCATTGATTGTGAAGTGATTCACAAGCGAGGCTTCTTGAGACAGAGGGAGATCGAGGACTGGCTGCGATCCCTCGGCCTTTGCCTTCGCTTTCCCATTCCCATTTTCCCTCGTGGCGCTCGGGGTCAGGGTCAGGATGACTCTCGGCTCGCAAGCGCGAGCCGCGCGGGCACTGCGATTCGATGGGATCCTTCCCCTTCGCCCTCGCGCCGCTCGGGGTCGGGGTCAGGATGACTCTCGGCTCGTAATCGCGAGCCACACGGTCATTGCGGTCTCATGGGATCCTTCCCCTTCCCCCTCACGGCGCTCGGGGTCAGGGTCAGGATGACTCTCGGCTCGCAAGCGCGAGCC